>CALIWP010000232.1 GCA_938046705.1 uncultured Campylobacter sp.
TAGTACCAGTAGTACTTACGCCTTGCATAGGTCTTCCAAACTCGTCAAAAGAGATAGTTTGCAAATTACTGTCTCCGCATACCCCGCGTAGCTCTACATTGGTTATACCAAATTTTCTTGCCAAATTATATTTACTGCTAGCGTTTGCGCAATTGGCTTTCGAAATGCCGGCCCATCCTGAACTCATAAATTTATTCGGATCCAATGGGTCTCTTGCAACTTCGTTTGCCGAATTTAAATTACCCGTTGTAGCTCCATCATCATGATATACGCTATATCTCCATTCGTTTGCACCCCCGCAAAATGCAGCCTGAGTAAAAGTTATGCTCCATCTCCTTTTAAACCATCTAGCATCAGTAGGGTCAAATTTGCTATCCTGCATAGCTAGGTGCTGAGTATAGCGGATATGAGACACCACTTGATCGGCAGCTTCGGCGATATGATCATCGTTGATTCTTGGTAGCGCAGCGGCGGCTATTATTCCTATTACTACAATCACAACAACAAGCTCTAGCATAGTAAAGGCTTTTTTCATTAAATTTATCCCCTAATCATCTTTTATAATTTTAAAATTTGCGATTTTTACGCCAAATTTATAGACCGCTATATTACCATAATTATCTTTCTGGTCCAAAATTGCTAACCGTAAATTTGCGTCCGGCTGTGTATCTATGCCGTAAAATTTAAGTCTCAAGGCTAGCTTTTTATCGTCCGTGAAAATTTTTTCTACGCCCTCATTTTTTAGCTCTTTTGCAAGCTCTTTTGCTACGTGATATCTGTAAACAAAATGCTTGGTCGGATCTTTTAGCACGCCGTAAAGCATTTCGTTAAAAAGTACAAACAAAAACCCAACGAGCAAAGAAACCACGGCAAATGAAGCTAAAATTTTATACCCACGTCTAAACATCGGTAGTCTCACGCGGTACGAGCTAAAAAATACCCGAACCAAAATCGGCACCGAAATAACGCAAAAAGGCAGGTAGTTTTCGAGCTCAAGCCGCTGTCTGATCGACAAAAACAAGCAAAACAAAAATGCAGTTATGCAGACGAACCAGAGTAAATTTTTAGCCTCTTTTATCCAAATTCTATACATAGCATATACGAAATAGACAAAAATAAAAGGCGAAAATGCGGCTGCAAAGATGCTTACGGTATCAAGCAAATGGCCGCTAGGCTTGCCGCCGGAGTTAAATCCGTAAAGATAGAAACAAAGCGCGAAAAGCAGCGCCGAGGTCCACGCCATCCTAGCGTCGCGTCTATAAACTCCGAAAATAAAAATCGCCGAAAAATAAACCAAAAACGCGCCGCTAACAAAAGGCAACACGCATAAAAGCGCGTAAAAAGCTAGCATTTTGCGCAGCTGATAAAGATAAATACTTAAAAGCGAAAGCGCAATTATGATGCCGGCGTCGTTTACCAAGATCGCCGACGCCATCGTCGCAGGAAGCAGTATAAACACGACCGCGCTTACTACTCGGTCAAATTTGCGTTTTAAAATTTGCTTTGAGACCTTGTATAGCAGCGCGACGCTAAAAATGTGGCAAATAACAAAAGGAAGGCGCAAGGCATAGTCGTTTTGTCCGAAAATCTCAACCGAAGCTCTAGCCAAAACGGCTGAAATTTTAGGCGAGTTATAAAACGCATCCGCCTCGTAGTAGCTAATGCTAAGCGTGCTAATCGCGTACGACAAAAAGCAAAAATCTATAAGGCAGATGATAAAAAGTAAAAACGTTTCCGAGCGCAACATGGCTAAAATTTGGGCTTAAATTTGCTCTTCCCAGAAAAACTCTATCCACTCGTGTGCCTCTCTTACCGTAAAATCAGGCAACAAAAGCGCTTTTCGTTTATAAAATATAGTCGCGATCTTTAGCTCGATATGCGGGAAGCGCCTTAAAAGCTCTTGTTTGATAGCTACCATGCTCTCGCCCGTATCGATCATGTCGTCCACTATCAAAATTTTATTAAATTTAGATAGATCAGGGACGTTAAAGATATCGATAGTATCGAGCTTTTTAGTCTCTTCGTAGTGGATTGAGTTTAGCGTAAAAAGATTGCGGTTATTTAGCAAGCTCGCCAAAAAATGCCCCAAAGTAAGCCCGCCGCGGGCGATTGCCAAAATCACCTCGGGCTCGAAATTTGCTTTGATATCTCGCACCATTATTTTTACGTCTTTATGAAATTCCTCAAATGGATACTTTAGCATACTTTCTCCTTAATGCACTAAAAATACTATAAAACTAATGAGCGCAAGCACGATGACGCCTATATTTACGTATTCAATAGGACGATTTTGGCTGTCCTGTACCACTACTTTTTGTGCAAACCCACTCAGGGAGCAACAACATAAAAAGAGAAAAAACTTCATGATAGTTTTGAGTTTAAGTATGCCAACTGACCATTAGCAATTGTTTTATAGTACAACGATGGTCAGCAAGTCTCCTTTTGCAAAGAGTCTTCGGTAATAGATATAGGATAGGTATAGGGAAAGTTGCATGAGCAGTTTACAAGCCTTTTCCTTTATAATAGCCTTCTAAAAAAGCATCTACTAAGCGCTGTAAGTCTTGACGTAAGAGGGCACTCAGTAGCGCAGCAGTTATAATTATTAGGAAGTTTCGTTTTGTGCTTGTTTTCATAGATTATTTATTTGGGGTTATCAAGTTTTGTAAGTTGGTTTTAGGTTGCTATACAGACTATAGCTTACCGATTCAGTGTGTTAAAGAATAAATAGCTTCTCCTGTAATTTTTCCAAATAGGTAGATAATCAGGGTAAAAAGGATCACAGCTATAGTGCCCCACCACTTGTTGGTA
>CALIWP010000233.1 GCA_938046705.1 uncultured Campylobacter sp.
CCACGAATCCGCCGCTAAGGTTCATAAATCTATGAAGTAAAATTCGCGAGTTGTGCACGTTGCCGCTTGATTTCCAGCCGTAGCTACCCGCAAACACACTCTCTAGCCCCTTTTGCTTTCTAGTCTTTTTTAGCTCTCTAGCTACTAGTTTTATCGCGTCCTCGTAGCGTACTCGTACCCAGCCGTCTTTACCTCTTAGCTCAGGTTTTGGCGAGTCTGGATTTTCTAGGTAGCTTTTGCGCACCATAGGGTATTTTATGCGCGATTTATAGACCATGTCGGCGGTGTAGTGCTGCAGCGGATTATACACTTCGCTCGTTTTTTGAAACGGCTCTGATTTTACGATCTTGCCGTCTTTGACGCTAACTTTTAGCATGCCCCAGTGAGCGGCCGTTAGCACCTCGCCGTTACGTACGTTTGCCGTATTTAGCTCAGCGCCGAGTAAATTTGATGCCGTTACGCTAGAAAACAATGGAGCTGCCGCAAGAGCCGCTCCGCCTTTTAATACATTTCGTCTTTGTAGGTTCATTTTCCTCTCCTAATTTTTACTTCTCGGTCAAATAAAATCCGACCTCCGAGCGGAAGCGCAAGCGCTCCCTGCACCCACCTGAAGTCCCTACTGCATAGGGTACCTTGTTAAAATTTACTTCACAAACTGGCAAAGCCGGTCTTTTGCACGGACTCAAATTTAAGCTTTTACGCTCAAATCTGACCGCTCTCTAGTCCAGCGAGTCAAATTTGACGGCTAAAAGCCTCGTTCGCGCAACTTGGCCTGCAAAGTAGTCTCTCAAATTTAGCGCGCATCTCGTCTTACGCGCTAAATTTAACTTTTCGCCGAACATTATAAATTTGACGTCTCGGCAAGCTTCCTCGCCGCGACTTATAAATTTAGCTCCCGCAAATCTCGTCCATTTGCGGGTGCATTAGGCGTAAATCCTCGTCAAATTTACGCGCCGCTTTTACTTTTTCGCCACGTTCACGTCGGCAGAGTGCTTTTGCAAGTACTGTATCACCAGCCACTCGTCGTCTTTGCCGATCGCCGTTCGCGCGATCATCGATTTTAGCAGGTTAGGCCACTGATTTGCCTTGTAGTGCGTGGTTTGATGTAGCGAATGGCACACTCCGCAGCTCTCTTTGTATAGCTCGCCGCCCTTAGCAAAAAGTCCGCCTAAATCGCTCGTAAAGCCGTCTTTTTGCGCATAGACCACGGTCTCGACCTCGTCCCATTTGCCGTTAGCGCCCTTTTTTACGACCTTGATCTCAGGCGTCGCGGTTTTGGCAAACGCCACGGCGATGACGCGCTCGGAGTCGCTAAAATAAACGACATTGCTAACGGCGGGATTTTGGTAGCCTTTAACGGAGATTTTCACGCGGTCGCCCTCGTTCGCTAGTATTTTTACGGCATTAGTCGGCAAGAGCCTGCCTATGCTTTTTTGCGACGTCGCGTCGGCGTAAACGTCTTTTACCGACGGGCTATACACCTCGCCCGCTGCAAAGAGCGAACAGGCGAGCAAGCTTGATAGTAGGATTTTTTTCATTTTGCTCCCTTAAATTTAAAATGTAAAAGGATTATATAAGAAAAGTATGATGAAAGTATGATTTTATGAAAATATAATTTTATATTTGCGCGGTTCATGCCGTAAATTTGCAAGCAAAATTTGCAAATTTAGCGGTAAAAGCTTACGAAAAAATACTAATCTCGGTTTTAAATTTTAAAAGCGAATTAGACAAGGTTGTTAAAAGTAAAATTTAAAGCAGTAGCCCGCAAAACGCCCGAAATTTAGGAGGGTTCGCGGGCCAAAAATCCTACTCCGCGCTATAGCTTGAGAGCATATCAAAAGTAGGCGCGAAAAATAGCGCTCCGGTGATCGGCGTGCTAAAATCAAGTAGTCTATCCGAGTTGCCGCGCGGCTCGCCGATAAACATCTTATTTAGCATCGCTTCAACCGTCGAAAACGTGCTAGCGTACGCGATAAAGTACGTCCCCGTCATGCTTCCCTCGACAAAAGGCATATTTCCGCGAACGACTTTTTTATCGTCGCCTACGTTTGCCGCCGCAGAGTGCGAGTTGCTTGGCTTTTCATCATCGCTCATCTCGATATCATAAGCCTTTGAGCGACCGATCACCTTTTCTTGCTCGCTCACGCTAGTTGCGTTCCACTCTCTCATTTTGTGTTTATATTTTTGTACAAATACGTAGCTGCCGCCCTTAAAATTCTTATCCTCGTCGCCGACTTTGGCAAAATAATCTCGGTCTTCGCCGTTTGGATTTTCAGTTCCATCCACAAATCCGATGATCGCTCTGCCGTCGTGGTATTTAAAACCCTGGGTTTCGTCCGCAAGCTTGGCAAATTTAAAAAGCTCGGCCTTTATATTTTGCGCCATATCAAAGCAGTCCGCTGCGTCTAACGCCCTAATATGCACGTGGATATCGCCCGCAGTGCTCACGGCTTCGTGCTTATCGCCTTTTATCGCTTTAAAATTTACAAGCTCTTTTGGTAGCGGTTGCGGGAGTCCTAGTTTTAGCCACGCGTCGCGTCCGACGGCGATAACGCAGTTTACGTTCGCCTCCGCGCCAAACCTTACTTTAGCCGTTTTGTTTAAATTTACCACCAAAGCGCAAAGCCTCTCAAAGCCTTTTTTACAGGCGTTTTCGTCGCCGCTTAGCAGCCAAGTTTGAAAGACGGTGTTATTTCCGGGCGTCTGCGTAACTTCTTGCGAATTTATTTGCATTTTTTCTCCTTAAAATTTAAGTAATTTTAGCTCAAATACTCTTAAAAAGCGTTGCTTTAAGGCCAAATTTTAGCTTGGATTACGAAGTTTTTGCTATAATTGAGGCTAAATTTAAGGATAATCATAAATATGAAAAATAACGCGTTTAAAAATTTAATCCTAGAAAATATCTTTGTTATCTCGAAGCAACCCGTGCTGTTTCGCGATCTGCTCGAGGCAAACTGCCTTTTTAACGAAGGCATGTTAGTAGATCCGGCCAAGCTAAATTTTAAATTTCGCTACGCAAGAACTTACCTAGTTTACGGGCTTTTGTGCTTTGTCGTGTTTTTTATTTTACTGCTTTTGACGCACCATCTTTTTACTAAACTCGATTTTCACCTCTCGATCGTTAGCGCCGTAGCGGGTACATCGGCTGTTTTTATCGGCTTTGATATGTTTAAAATTTGGGCGAGAAAAGCCGTGAGCAAAGAGCTCATAAAAAAGGCTTGGAGCGTGCATTTTCCGTATTTTAGCTATGAAAAATACTCCACCAAAGTCGAGATGATCTATAACGAAGCGGTAAAAAACGAAATCCCGCGCAAGGACCTGGAGCAATACGTCCTAGAGCGCCTAGTCGCGCAGTCTGAGGCGGGGATTTAGTTATTGCAGGATGAGCGGGTCTAAAATTTGATTTTTGTATTTCATTCTTTCAAGCTTTAGACGAAGCTCTCTATTTTCTTCGAGCAAGACGTCGCGTTTGCCGCTTAGATCGCCGATTTCGCGACTGATGTAATAAATTTGATTGGTGATGTAAATTTTAGGCAAAAATAGAGCAAGCGCGATAAAAAGCCCCAGATACGCCGTCGCTAACGTTTTGTAGTCTAAATTTCGCTCCTTTTTCTGTTCGCCGCTAAACTCTAAAACCTCGTTTTTATCTTGCATTTTTACCTCTTGAAATTTTAAAAATCCTCATTTTCGCGCAGCTTGAGCGCGGATTTGCCTTGACTTCGGCAGTGCTTGGTGTTATCGCTTTTTTGCTGACGATTTTACCTAGCGCATTATCTCCTCCGCACGTGCATCTAAGGGCCTGCGGCGGACAAATGCAGCTTTGCGCCCACTGTCTAAATTTATTTTTTACGATGCGATCTTCTAGCGAATGAAAGCTGATTATTGCCACGATACACTCGTCGATCTGCGAATCCTCGATGCTTTGTAGCAAATTTTGCAGTTCGCCTAGCTCGTTGTTGACTTCTATTCTGATCGCTTGAAAAGCTAACGTCGCCGCGCTAACGCTGCGCCCGTTTACGCCCTTTAGCCCGATTATTTGCGCGAGACGTTCGGCGCTTTTTATCTCGCCGCTTTGCCTGGCTTCTATGATTTTGGCGGCAAATTTGGCCGGACTAGGTAGCTCGCCGTAGTCAGCAAATATACGCTCTAGCTCACGCGCACTATAAGAATTTACAACGTCGTAAGCTGAAATTTTAGCCTGCGCATCCATACGCATATCTAAATTTTC
This sequence comes from uncultured Campylobacter sp., assembly GCA_938046705.1. Next base: position 4,229 of record CALIWP010000233.1, read on the forward strand.
GCTCTTTAAGCCAAATCCTCGCTCGTTTTTATCTAGCTGCAGCGACGAAACGCCGATGTCGGCAAGGATGCCGCGAATTTGACCTTGTTCTACTTTACTCAAAATTTCTGAAAATTTACTCTTAAAAATTTGTGCTCTTTGGCCAAATTTTTTCAGTCTTTCGGAGCTAAATTTGATCGCTTCTTCGTCTTGATCGCAGGCTATCAAATTTACGTTTTGATTTTGCTCTAAAATCGCGCTAGAATGCCCGCCGTATCCGAGCGTACAATCGACAATCACGCCGCTTTTTATATCAGCAAAAGTTTGTAAAACTTCATCAAGTAGCACGGGAACGTGTGGAGAGTTCAAATTTAACCTTTATTTTTTGTGTATAATAACAAAAAAAGTTTATAAAAGGTTAAAATGGACTTAAAATACTGCGCAAGCGAGATCAGTAATATCGCTCTTTCGATGTTTAGAAAAAACTTTTTCGGCGTCTTTCACGGCTCTATTTCGGCTAGAATTCAGCATGATTCTTTTTTGATAAATAAAAGAACGACGATTTTTGACAATCTTAAAGAAGAAGATCTCATAATGCTAAACTCAAAAAGGGATTACCGCTGGAACGATGCGAGCATAGACGCGGACATCCACCTAAATATATACAAAAATATAAACGAAGCCAAATATATCTGTTATGCCATGCCACCTTATCTAACAGCTTATACTTTGGGGCATTCTTTTATCCGTCCGAGGGATTATTTTGGTTATATCAAACATCACGAGATCCCGATCTATGATCCAAAACAGTTTGACGACTGGTATGAGCGTGCGGATACGGAAATTTATCGCTATATGTTAGAGAATAAAACTAACATAATGGTTATCAAAGGATATGGCGTATACGTACACAGCAGGACCTCGTATCAGCTGGCAAAAGACGTCGCGATCCTTGAAAACACATGCAAATTGCTAAGCGTAGCTCGCCTTTACGAATCTGAACGAAACTAACGTCTTTAAAAATGTTAAATTTTTTGAAATTTTATCGATAAAAAGCGCGTTTTTAAGGTGATATTTACGATATTTCAGTAAAATAATGCATAAAATTTTTATAAATTTGAAGGAATTAGATGATAACTTGGATGCAAAAGCATAGAAAATACCTCGTCGTGACGATCTGGGTAAGCACGATAGCCTTCATCGGAGCAGGCTTCGTCGGATGGGGAGCATACGATCTAAACGCGAGCAGAGCTAGCTCAGTAGCCAAGGTCGGGCACAGAAATATAAGCATCCA
>CALIWP010000234.1 GCA_938046705.1 uncultured Campylobacter sp.
TCTGCGTCGGCGACATCGTCATCATCGTGGCCTATGCTCAGATGAGCGCCAAAAAAGCGAGAGATTTCGAGCCAAAAATCGTGCAGGTAAACGAGAAAAACGAGATCGTAAAATAATATATAGCCAAATTTGGCGCTTCTTGCACAGAACCGTTTAAATTTACGTTTTGTGACGCCTGGTCAAATTTGCGGTAAAATTTAGACTAGTGCGGTGCGACGGTTATTTGCAAACAGACAAAAAGCGAATGCGCCAAATAGCAATTTATTTAAATTTGTCGCTGCTTAGCGTTAAATTTGACGAATTTGACGAAAATGGACAAAATTTTGCGTGTAAATTTAAAAGGATTCGCAAAATGATAGCGATTTATTTCAGCTCCACGAGCAATACGAAGCATTGCGTGGAGAGATTTATAGAGCGTCTGGGCGGCGATATCCCCGCAGTTTCGATCGAGGATGAGGCTTGTGGCGAGCTGCTAAAATCTCACGACGACGTCATCCTCGCCTACCCGGTTTACTTTAGCGACCTGCCGCAGATCGTGCGCGAGTTTATTTGCGAAAACAGCGCGAATTTCCGCGGCAAAAACGTCTTTATCATCGCTACGATGGAGATTTTTAGCGGCGACGGAGCGGGCTGCGCGGCTAGGATCCTAAAACGGGCTGGCGCGAAAATAACGGGCGGCTCGCACATCAGAATGCCCGCGTTTATCCTCGATGTGGCGATTTTTAGCTATTCGGCGCAGAAAAACGAGCGCCTGATCAAGGAGGCAAACGCCAAGCTAGAGCGCATCGCGGAGGCATTTGCCGCGGGTAAGCCGCCGCAAGAAGGGCTAGGCGTGCTATGCCGTATCGCGGGGCTTTTGGGGCAGAGGCTATGGATGAAAATTTGGGACAAAACGCCCTTTGCCAGGCGCAAGCCGAGCCTAGATACGGCGCGGTGTAGCGGATGGGGCGAGTGCGCGAAGTCCTGCCCGATACAAAATATAAAAATCACGCACGGTAAGGCGAGATTTGGCGAGCGCTGCACGATTTGCTACAGGTGCGTGAACAAGTGCAGGCAAAAGGCGATAACTATCCTTGGCAAGGCGGCAAATCTGGAAAAGTCGGTCGCGGCGGAGTTTAAAGATATCTGACGCGCGCTCGGGCGGTCTTGATTTATGAGCTTATTTTGTTTCGCTTTGCGCTCGGCTTTAAAATTTGCCGAAATGATCTAAATTTAGCGCCCGCCGCGCCCGCGCTACCTTAAATGCTCTTTTAGCTCTGCGATTTACCGCTTAACTTCGTCTATTATCTATGGCAAATTTCTCAAATTTACAGGAAGCCCGTGCTAATACGCATACTGCGATCCAAAATAGATCAAAACGCGCGCAGTTCATTTAAAGCAAAATTTCATCGTCAAATTTGACGGCTTTTCGCGCTCAAATTTACTCACTCGCGCCCCGTATCCGCCGCAAATTTCAAGGCGGGAACGAAACTTGCATTGCAGGCTTTAAATAAAGTAAATTTAGCTTAAATTGGCTAAAATAACGCGAAATTTGAAAGGATGTTTATGTTTGAGGGGATAGATTTTTCAAAAATGGGACAGATGCTCGAGGAGGCGCAAAAAAAGGCGCAGGAGATCGAGCAGGAGAGTCAAAAGCGCGAATTTAGCGTAAAAAGCGGCGGCGGGCTCGTGAGCGTCAGAGCAAACGGCAAGGGCGAGGTGCTCGATATCAGCATCGACGATAGCTTGCTAGAGGACAAGGAGAGCTTGCAGATCTTGCTCATCAGCGCCGTAAACGACGTACTAAAGATGATCGAGGACGACCGCAAAAACGCTGCGTCAAGGATGCTGGGCGGCTTTGCCGGTATGGGGCTAGGGCAATGAAACGCGCAGCTTTTTCGCGCCGTTTGGACGCGGTTTTGGGACTCGCGCGGGTAAATTTTAGCGGTGCTTTGGACGGTGCGACTGTAAATTTGAACTCAAATTTAACCCGCAAATTTTGCTCTCCACTTTTTGCGGTTTTTGTGATTTGCGCATTTGCCGCGTCGCTTAGAGCCGAGCCGCGCCCGACGCAGGATGATTTTAACGCCTGCTTTGAGAAAAACTTGCCCGCTATGGTAAACATCGCGGGTAACGGCGGCATCGCGATCACGCCAAATCTAATCGCCGTGCCAAAAGGCGAAACTCCCGTGAAAAACTACGTCAAATTTGACCCGTATCTGGGCCTCTATCTGGTCGCCTCGGACGTCAAACTCGAGCCTGTAAAGATGGCCGATGATAACGCGACGAAAAAAAGCGACTGGGTCAGCGTCACGCGCGATCTAAACGCGACCGTCTACGGCCACGTGAAGGCGCAGGCGCAGGCGTTAGGCGAGCTGGACGTGCTTACGTTTGACGTAAACGGCACGGGCGCCGTGCTAAGTCCGTGCTGCAAGCTACGCGGTATCGCAGTAGGCGGGGATAAATTCGTCCCGAGCCGCTATCTACGGCACTTTGCGGCGTATAAAGACGTGTACTACGGCGACGTGGGTGCGGTCTTTGAGGAGCGAGACGGCAAGCTCTACGTAAAGAGCGTCGATCCGCTCGGACGCGGCGCGGCGCTGATGGTAGGGGATGAAATTTTAAGCGTAAACGGCGAGAAATTTGAGAGCCTGCGCGAGCTAAACGAGAGGATTTTGTTCGCCAAAAAGGGCGAGCGGCTCAAATTTGAGATCAAGCGCGGCGACGAGGTTTTGAAATTTGGCGTGGCGGTCTCTGACGATGCGGCCAAAAAAGAGCAAAAAGCGCCGATGAAGGCGGATAAAAAGGCCGTCGCTAGCGACGCAAAACCTCAGTCCATACCACAAAGCAGCGATGCCGCGAGCGTGCAAAAGCTCTACGGCATGACATTTGACGAGAAGCTAACGGTAAAAAGCGTCGACGCGAACTCGGGTGCGGCGAAATTTGGCGTCAGAGTCGGCGACAAGCTGATACAAGTGGGGCAAAAAACGGTCTCAAGCCGCAAAGAAGCGCTCGGCCTGCTCGCTAAAGGCGGCGGTCAAAATTTGCTATTTAGACGCAACGGCTTTGACTTTTTTTACAATGCGCGGTAGTCGCGAGTGGCAAATTTGACGCCTTTGCAGGCTAAATTTGAGAAATTTAAACTGCGCTCGGAGCTTGAAAAATAAAACGGAGAATAGATGCAAGATCAAAATTTAGCGGTAAAATCAAAATCTACTAGTAATGGTAAAATTTGCGTTCAAAATGCGGCGAGAGTGTTAAATTTGAGCGAGTCGCAGGCGATATCTAAAAGGCAAAATTCGGCGCATGGTTTGCATGCGAGCTCGTCTCAAAAGAGGTCTCAAATTTTAAACGCGAACAAAGCTAGAATAAACTCCGAAAATCCGCCTCAAAGCCCGAAAAATAGAGCAAATTTAATCTCGCTAAACGCGGCAAAAGGCTCGTGTTTTACCTCGGGCTCAAATTTGCAGCAAACAGCGCCAAGCGTCGCCGATCAGGACGCGCTTTTGGCCGAGTTTAAGGCGTTTTTGAGTGCTCACTTGCCAAGCAACCCTAGCTTTCATCCGTGCTTTGACGAGGCGCTCTCATACACGCTAAAATCGGGCGGCAAGCACTTTCGCGCGATGCTGGTCGCAGGCGTCGTAGCGGCGGTGCGTCCCGAGCGCAAAGAGGCGGCGTTTCACGTCGCGCTGGCATTTGAGACGATGCACAGCTACTCGCTCATCCACGACGATCTGCCGGCGATGGACGACTCGGATCTGCGCCGCGGACAGCCTAGCCTGCACGTCAAATTTGACGAAGTGACGGCGATCCTGGCTGGCGACGCGCTAAACACCCACGCCTTTTATCAGATAGCAAGGGCTCCGCTGGATGCGGACGCGCGCATAAAATGCGTCGAGATCCTAAGCCGCAACGCAGGCATCTACGGCATGGCGCTGGGGCAGGCGGTGGATTGTTATTTCGAAAATCAAAAACTAGGGCTTGAGGAGCTAAAATTTCTGCATATCCACAAGACCGCGCGCCTCATCGCGGCGAGCTTGCAGGCAGGCTGCGTCGTATCGGGGCTAGATGAGACGGAGGCTGCTCGCATATACGACATCGGGCTTGATCTGGGGCTGGCGTTTCAGATCGCAGACGACATCATCGACGCGACGCAAAGCGCCGAAACGGCGGGCAAACCGACGCATAACGACGGCGCGAAAAACTCATTTACCAACCTTCTTGGTATTGATGGCGCGGTGCGGGCTAAAAACGAACTCATCGCAAAGATAGAGCGCGAGCTAGGCAGCGTGCATGCAGGCATCCGCGCTATCGTGACGGGTCTCATCGACAAGCATCTACGGTAAATTTAGCTTAAATTTGCGTTTAAAGTGGTCAAATTTGAGCAGTTAAATTTGACGTCAAATTTCGCAAATTTTATCCTTAACCACAAAACTCTATCCGCTCGGTATAAATAAACCATCCCGCAAACCGCGCCGATGGCGCCGTAAAATCGGCAAAATCCGGCGTCCTTTTTATGCTATAATCGTTTAAATTTATCAAAAGGAGAGATAATGAAAAAAATAGCCTTATCGCTTGCGCTTTTGTGTGCGGCGGCGTTTGCCAAAGAGTACGACTACATGCTAGCTAGCACCGCGCAAAAAACTTTTGAAGAGCCGACTTCTAGCTATGAAACCAAGCAAAGCTACGACGCCAAGGCTCGCCGCCTAGAGCTAGTGAGCAGCTCCGAGCTCGCAGACGGCCTAAAGGGCAAACACAAAGAGATCAGCTACTACAACAAAGCCGGCGAGATGACGAAATTTGAAGCCTATAGCTATGATTTTGCCGCGAAAAAATGGATCAAAGTAACCGAATACAAAGCCGATTATAAAAAAGGCGTCCTCACGCAGGAGTCTAGTTCGTTTATCAGAGGCGTGCCGGAAAATGCTAGCAAAATCATCACAAAGTACCTAAAAAACGCTAGCGAGGAGATCAGATACGAGCTGGTAAAGGGCAAATGGCAAAAAGCTACGCTAACCAAAACCGTGGAGAACGCATACGGCGAGAACGAGCTCATCGTGCTTAGCGTCTGGGACGGCAAAAGATGGCAGCCTAAGTCCAAAACGCAGCTACTCTACGGCGCGGACGGTCAAACGCGCGGCTATGAGAGCTGGGACTACGAAAACGGCGCGTGGCAAAACCGCGAAAGAAGCACTGTTGCGGGCGACGTGAAGGGCAAATACGAGCAGGTAAGAAGCGTGTTTGAGGACGGCGCGTGGCGCTATGACGAGATGTCAAAGCACGACTATGACGCCTCTAGCGGCAAAGACGTGACGATAAATCTCATCTGGAACGCCGAGCAAAACGCATGGGAAAACAACAGCAAAAGCGTCTCGGTCGTAGAGGGCGCGGGCTTCGAGACGGCGGCGTTTTTGTGGGATAAAGAGCGCAAAGAGTGGAAGCAGGAGTACTCCAACCGCAGCATCTACGACAAGACTGGCGAGCGTCTGCTAACGCAGCGATACGACACGATGGACGGCAGCGAGAAGTTCGTCTACGGCTACAACGAGCGCGGCGATAACGTGAGTGTGGATATCTACGAGCTAGCTAGCGACGAAAACGGCAAAAGATGGGTGCAAAATAGGCGCCTGGAGACGACCTTTGATCCGCATATACTAGCCGACGACGTCGGACACGGCGGCTCGCTGATGTCCTTTGAGATGCCTAGCAGATACGCGGTGAAGAGCTTTAAGCAGTTCGTCGCGGCGGACGGTAAATTTAAGCTCGCCTCAGAGCAGACGTGGAAATATAAAAGGGTCAAATGATCTTTTGCTAGCGGCCTAACTGCGGTAAATTTGACACTTTGGATTTGGTCAAATTTAACGAGCGCCCGAGCGTCAATTTGGCTCGTTGAATTTTGCTTTCACATCAAATTTGACGCCGTTTGGGCGGCTAAATTTAAAAAGGAGCGAATGTGAGATTTTTTTGGAAAGCGGCGGCGATGGCTGCGATTTGGGCCTTGCCGCTAGCTGTGTCTGGCGAAATTTGCCTAAAAAAGACTATCTATAAAACGCAGGGCGACGCCGTGCCGCGCTACAAATATGAAACGAGCCAAGCTTACGACGCGAAGACTCGACTGCTAGAAAAAATCTACGACGAAATCAGCGATGAGGGCAGGCGCAGGACGAAAAGCATTGTTAAATTTGACGAAAGAGGCGAGCGCGAGATAGGCAGCACAGAGTACGAGTGGGACTTTAGAGCCGGCAAATGGCGCAAAGCAGGGTTCTCAAAAATAGAAAGGACAAAGGACGGCGCGTTTGTTTATATCGACACCCGCGGTCAAAACGGCAAGCTAAACCAAGGTCAAAAAACCGTCGAAAAGCGAACGGGCGCGACGGAAATCTCTCAAAATTTCACTCTAAAAAACGGCAAATGGACGCCTGCGTATCTAACCAAAAGACTTTATGACGAAAACCATAAAACCGCGCTCATAACGACCTTTGAGTGGAGCGCCAAAGCCAAAAAATGGACGCCGTACGAAAAATCGATATACCACTACAAGGGCGATGTTTATGCTAGCTCAGAGGGTTATAAGTGGCGCGGCAAATGGGTGCCGCAGACGAAGCACGCGGCCTTTACGGCTGCGGACGGAGCGCGCACCGAGATAAATTTTACGTGGGGCGAGGACGCCTGGCAGCCTCAGGAGAGGACAGTGCAGAAAATAGAGCCTGAATTTAGGCGCTTTACCGATCTTAGATTCCGCTGGGACGCTGCAAGGAGCGAGTGGAACGGCTGCTACAAAAACGTGCTCGAGGGGACCGAGCAAGGTCGGCAAAAATACTCCGCATCGTCGTTTTGGCAGGGGGAGTCGCAGCGCTGGGAGATAGTGTTTGAAAACGAGCTTAGCTACGACGCGCGCGGTAATTTGATAAAAAATCGCGAGATGTCTGATGGCGAGCGGCGCGAGTATGTCTACGCCTACGACGAAGCGGGAAATAACGTATCTTCGGCGCTTCGCGAGCCCGATGAGAGCGGCAAATGGCGCGAAACGCAAAAGACGGTAAACGTATTTGAGCCAGAAATTTTAGCACGCGACGTCATGGATCGCGGATTCATCGGCGACTACGTAGCTGCGGGTGAAAACGCGATCAAAAGCAGCATGCAGTATTTTTTAGACGGCGACGAGTTTAAGCTAAACGAGACGCTCGAGTGGTTTTACGAAAAGTGCGAGCAGTCTCGTGAATGAGCCGTGTATCGTTCAAATTTCGCGCGATGATGCGATGACGTTTGGCTGTGAGGCGGATTTTGGCGTCTAAATTTGACGAGCGGCGGATGATGGTTTTTAAATAAAATTTAGGAGAAATATGCGAAATTTAGAGCAAATTTTAGCGTCGCTAGACGAGAGCGCGCAAAAGATTTTGGTTTTAGGATGCGCAAAACACCCGGTTTGGGACGATGCGGACGAGGTTTTCGCAAAAGCGGTGGAGCAAATTTTAGATAAAAGCCTAGGGCGGCAAGAAGGCGCGGATTACGGCGGGACGGTTAAATTTTATGGTGCCCGGCCGCTCGCGTTTATCGGCGTGCATGCGCAGATGATCGGGCGAAAAAGCATAGGATTTTTGCTCACGGAAAGACATCTTTTGGTTAAATTTGACGCGTCGGCCGCAAACGTGGACGAAGTAGCCGCGGCGTTTAGGCTCGGCGAGCATTCGCCTGACGAGCTGGAAAATCTCGCGTGGCAAGAGCTAGAAAAATGCGAATTTGAAATCGAGGACGAGATGAAAGTGGCGATGAAAAAGGCGCTAAAAGCCGTTTTGAACGCTATTTTCGAGGATGGCGTCCAAAACGACGAGGCTAAAATTTCGGATAAACTTTTAGAGCTAGGCCTTGGCGAAGCGCTAAAAACGCCGCTTGACGAGAGTAAGTTATTGTCTAAATCGCTTAGCATTTTTAAGCCTAACTCGCCGATTTTTCATAGTCTAGATAGCGCGCTTTTTGGACTCAGTAAGCCTTACGGCGTGATTTTGGACGAGCGCGGATTCATTAGCCGTGATCTGATGGAAGAGCCCGTTTTTAGCCCATGGAACGAAATCAGGGACGCACAAATCGAAGTAAAAGAAGACGCCGTAATAATCGGCGAAAAAGAGCACCAGATACCTCCCGAGCTAAAGGACAAAAAAGAAAATTTCGCCGAGTTTTTAAAATTTACGGCGGCGCTAAAAGCGTAAAATTTAAGCCGAATTTTCGTATAATCGCATAAAAACTAAGGAGAAAAAATGCTAAAAAAGATGGCTGATACGATAAGGTTTTTGTGCGCGGATATGGTGCAGCAGGCAAACAGCGGGCATCCGGGCGCGCCGATGGGGCTAGCAGACGTCATGGTCGTGCTGGCTAAATTTCTAAACCACAATCCTAAAAATCCAAACTGGCTAAACCGCGACAGGCTCGTGTTTAGCGGCGGTCACGCAAGCTCGCTCGTGTATAGCTTTTTGCATCTTAGCGGCTATGATCTTAGCCTTGATGATCTAAAAAACTTCCGTCAGCTAGGCTCTAAAACTCCTGGCCACCCAGAGATCCACACTAAAGGCGTCGAAGTAGCGACCGGACCGTTAGGGCAGGGCGTGGCAAACGCGGTGGGCTTTGCTATGGCGGCAAAATACGCGGCTAATCTGCTAAACGAGCCTGAAAACGCCGTCATCGATCATAAAATTTACTGCCTTTGCGGCGACGGAGACTTGCAGGAGGGCATCAGCTACGAGGCCTGTGCGGTCGCGGGCAACCTACACCTAGACAACCTCGTGCTGATCTATGACTCAAACAACATCACGATCGAGGGCGACACGAGTATCGCTTGGAGCGAGGACGTGAAGGCGAGGTTTGAGGCGCAGGGCTGGGACGTCGCGCGTATCGACGGCCACGACTACGATCAGATCGAGTTTGCGCTCGAGCAAGCCGCCGAAAAGGAGCGCCCGTATCTCATCATCGCAAACACCCGCATCGCAAAGGGCGCGGGCGAGCTAGAGGGCAGTCACCACAGCCACGGTGCGCCGCTTGGCGAGGAGATCATAAAAGCCGCTAAAATCGCGGCGGGCTTTGATCCTGAGCGTAAATTTGCTATTGGCGAAGACGTGCTGATCCGCTTCCGCGCCGCGCTAGAAAAGGGCGACCTGGCCGAAGCTCAGTGGAACAAAAAGGTAGAAAATCTAAGTAGCGATAGCAAAAGTATGCTAAATGCGCTGCTAAATCCAGATTTTAGCAAGATAAATTTCCCTGATTTTAGCGGCAAAAAGCTAGCCACGCGCGACAGCAACGGCATCATCATAAACGAGATCGCGCGCTCGTTGCCGGGCTTTATCGGCGGTAGCGCGGATCTGGCTCCGTCGAACAAAACCGAGCTAAAAGGCATGGGCGACTTCCCTAACGGCCGCAACATCCACTACGGCATCCGCGAGCACGCTATGGCCGCGATAAACAACGCGGTCGCTAGATACGGGCTTTTCTTGCCGTTTAGCGCGACGTTTTTTATCTTTAGCGACTACCTAAAGCCGTCTGCGCGTATCGCCTCGCTGATGAGTATCAGGCACTTTTTTATCTTTACGCACGACAGCATCGGCGTGGGCGAGGACGGCCCGACGCATCAGCCTATCGAGCAGCTTAGCACGCTACGCGCGATGCCAAACTTTTACACATTCCGCCCGTCCGACGGCAACGAAAACGCACTTTGCTGGAAGGCGGCGTTAAATTTACGCGCTCCAAGCGCCTTCGTACTAAGCCGCCAAGGCCTGGCTCCGCTTGAAAAAGGTGAACTAGGCGGCGTAGAAAACGGCGCGTATCTGTTAAAACGCGCACAAAATGCCAAAATCACGCTAATAGCTAGCGGTAGCGAAGTGGAGCTGTGCGTCAAGGCAGCTGAAATTTTAGCCACTCACGGTATCGGCGTGAACGTCGTCTCCGCGCCGTGCTTCGACCTGCTTTGCGAACAGCCACGCGAGTATGTGGATAAAATTTTAGATCCGCAAACCAAAATCATCGCCGTCGAAGCCGCAAGCGCGCTGGAGTGGTATAAATTTGCTGACGAGATCTACTCGATGAAGAGTTTCGGCGAGAGCGGCAAGGCTGGCGCATTGTTTGAGTACTTCGGCTTCACGCCTGAAAAGATCGCGGAATTCGCGCAGGAAACGGCGAAGTAAAATTTAGCTTTAAATTTGACGGTTTTGGCTCCGGCCGGATCCGTTAAATTTAAGGACTCGCGGCGAGCAGACCCGCATCAAATTTATGCGGCTTGCTCGCGGTATAATCAAAATTATAAAAAGGGAAAGATTGCAAAAATATAGGCAAAAAATAGGGCGATTCGCCGACGAAAATTTCATCATAAATTTAGCTCGCGGCGCAGGTAAATTTGACGCGCAAAAAGGCGCGATCGAGCAAATTTGCACTAAAGACAAAATCAAATTTAGCGTGCAAAATTTGTTTAAATTTAATCCAAAGGCTGCGTGATGGAGCTTTCGCATATCATCGTTTTGGCCCTAGTTCAGGGCATCAGCGAGTTTTTGCCGATCTCTAGCTCGGCTCATCTCGTACTCGTACCAAAGCTACTTGGCTGGGCGGATCAGGGGCTTGCCTTTGACGTCGCCGTTCACGTAGGCACGCTAGCGGCGATACTTTTTTATTTCAAAGATAGACTTGCTGGGCTCGTGCGAGATTTTTTCGCGTCTATCGCGCGGCGCGAGAAGGTCGGCGACAGCACGCTCGTGTGGTCGGTCGGCTTTGCGACCGTGCCGGTGGGGCTTTTTGGCCTAGCGTTTAACGACGCCATCGAGCAGTACGCTAGAAGCGGGCTCGTGATCGCGGCGATGACGATAATCTTTGGTATCGCGCTCTACGTCGCGGATAAAAAATCAGGCCTAAAAACCGAATACGAAATGACGATCAAGCTCGCTCTCATCGTAGGTCTAGCGCAGGCGATCGCGCTGATACCGGGCGTTTCGCGCTCGGGCGTGACGATGACGGCGGCGCTGATGCTTGGCTTTAGCCACAAAGCAAGCGCAAATTTCTCGTTTTTGCTCTCGATCCCGGTTATCGTGCTAGCAGGCGGCCTTGAGGCGGTAAAGCTGCTAAAAACCCCCGACGCGCTGCCTTGGAGCGACCTTGCTATCGGGGCGGCTATTAGCGGCCTTAGCGCGTATCTGTGCGTGCGGCTGTTTATGGCGCTGATCGCGCGTGTGAGCATGCTGCCGTTTGTGATCTACCGCATGATTTTAGGCGTGTTTTTGTTTGTGATGTTTTTATAAAGATAGCTAAATTTGGGCTCAAATTTAAGATTTGAAGCCCAAATTCGCTTTGTAAATCCAAGGCGCAAATTTGACTAAGGCCAGTCAAAATTTAGCTTTTCCAAAACCTCTTTTATCCTTGTGCTTCTACTCTCTACACTATCTTCTTCGCTAAACATCCTATGTTTGCTATGTTCAAACGGCGGCAGGTCTTTAACGAAATCATAAATTTCCTCAAAGCTCAAAATCTTGCCGTGCAGGTCGTAGCCGACGTTTAGCGCCTTGCCCTTTATCTTTGCTATGTTTGCGTGGATATGTCCGTAGAGATGGATAGCGCCGTGATGGCCGCCGTTCCACTCGCAGACGGGATAGTGAAAAAGCGCGAGCCTAAAACTCTCGCCGCCGTGTTTTAGCGCTAGCTCTTTGTAGTCGCAAATCTCTTCAAACAGCGCGTTGTTATCGTTTTTGCGTATCTCTAAAAGCTCGTCCGCGCGCTTGCGAATTTCTTGGTCGTGATTGCCTAAAATCAATACGTGCTTACCGTTTAGGCGTTTTAAAATTTTAAGCGTTTGCTCAAAGTCCTTATGAAAGCTGACGTCGCCTAGATTATAAGCCTCGTCGCAGAGATTTACGCGCGAATTCCAAAGGCGGATTAGCGTATTATCCATCTCGTTTATATTTTTCAATAAAGTTAGATTTTTGCCATCGTTTGCGAGTAATTTGCTTTCAATATCTTTAGAGACGAGTTTACTTTGCAATGCGTTGCTCTCGTTTCCATACCTGTCCATCGCAGTAATGGCATAAAATTGTTGTTTTGCTCCTTTATGAATGAAAGAAGTCCCTTGAAACCTTGAAACAATAAGATTATGTGGATTTTTTATGTCTACAGGATAGTTGTTGCTCATATAAATATTATAATAAGGTGAATTTCCTTTCCAACGTATTGTTTTTGCTCCTTGCGCTCCTATCAGCGTTACTACGGAGTTGCCTTGAGCATAGTTAGGAGCTTTTGGTTTTCTGCGGCTTATCCATGTCAGAGCAGGTGTAAGTGCAGGCACAGCGTTAAAGCGTTTCTCAA
>CALIWP010000235.1 GCA_938046705.1 uncultured Campylobacter sp.
TTTACCAAGCAAACGCCGATAAACAAGGATCTAGCCGCTAGCGAGTATTTATACTTCGTGCACTCTTATCACGTAGTTTGCGAGGACGATGCGGCGCTTGGCTTTAGCGAATACGGCTATAAATTCGTAAGCGCGGTGTGCAAAGATAACATTTTCGGTTTTCAGCCGCACCCCGAAAAGAGCTATGAGACGGGGCTAAAAATTTTACGAAATTTCGGAGAGATGTGATGGAAATTTTCCCTGCGATAGATTTAAAAGAGGGCAAGGCGGTTCGGCTTTTTAAGGGCGAGATGAGTAGCGCGAAAATCTACTCGGACGCGCCGTGGGAGCTAGCCAAAAGGTTTGAAGATATGGGCGCAAAGTGGCTTCATGTCGTCGATCTTGACGGAGCGTTTGCCGGCGAAGCGGTAAATCTAAAAACCGTAGAAAAGATCGCAAAAGCCGCAAATTTGCAAATCCAAATCGGCGGCGGGATACGCGACGAAGCGCGAATAAAAAGCTACCTTGATAGCGGTATAACGCGCGTTATCTTGGGCTCGGTAGCGCTAAAAGATCCGAATTTTACTAAAGAAATGGCGCAAAAATACCGCGTCGCCGTCGGCATAGACGCCAAAGAGGGCTTCGTCGCCGTGCAGGGCTGGGCGGAGGTGTCGCAGATGAGGGCAACTGAGCTAGCGACTAAATTTGCCGGGGCCGGAGTCGAAGCGATAATCTGTACCGACATCTCAAAAGACGGCACCCTTAGCGGCGTAAACGTTGAGTTTACCTCGCAGATCGCAAAAGCAAGCGGTATAAATACGATCGCAAGCGGCGGCGTAAAAGATATCTCCGATATCGAGGCGCTAATGCGCGCGGAAGACATCTATGGCGTGATCGTAGGCAAGGCGTACTACGAGGGGACGCTGGATCTAAAAGAGGCCTTTAAACTGGGCCGCTAAAATTTTAAAGTAAATTTAAATATAAAATTTGCTAGAATTGGACATTTTTTAAAAAAGGATACGATTGTGAAAATACTAGTAGTCGACGACAGCTCTACTATGAGAAGAATCATAAAAAACACCTTACAAAGGCTCGGGCATCAAGAAATTTTAGAGGCCGAGCACGGAGTAGAAGCGTGGCAAATTTTGGGTCAGCACAGCGATATAAACGTGCTTATCACCGACTGGAATATGCCTGAAATGAACGGCCTTGAGCTCGTAAAAAAGGTCCGCGCCGAGGCAAAATACGTCGATATGCCTATCATCATGGTAACGACCGAGGGCGGTAAAGCCGAGGTCATCACCGCGCTAAAAGCAGGCGTCAATAACTACATCGTAAAGCCGTTTACGCCGCAAGTTTTAAAAGAAAAACTTGAAGACGTTTTGGGTTAAAAGAGCGTAAATTTGAAAGATAAATTTTACGAGCTTGAAGTTCTTTGTTCGCAGAAACTTCGCGAGCTTTTCGAAGATCTCGTTTTTTCTTTGGGTGTTACTTGCACGCAAGAAACTGCCGGCGGGTTTATCGTGCGGGACGAAGACGAGCTGGACGAAGTGGAATTTGGCCTGCAAGAGTACGCAAAATCTCTACAAGATGCGCTTGGCCGCGAGATCGAATTTAAGATAACAAAAAGCCAAAAAGAAAATAAAGACTGGTTAAACGAATACAAAAAAAACGTAAGACCGATAGAAATCGGTAAATTTTATATCCACCCAAGCTGGGAAGAGTCTAAAGACGGGTTTGAAAACATCATCATCGATCCCGCGCTTGCCTTTGGCTCGGGTCACCACGAGAGTACGAGCGCTTGCATAGAGTATCTGCAAAAATACGCCGCAAACGGCATGAGCGCGCTTGACGTGGGCTGCGGAAGCGGGATACTAAGTATCGCTCTAGCAAAACTAGGCTGCGTCACGGATGCCTGCGATACGGATGAGCAGGCCGTGCAAAGCTCGCAGAAAAACGCCGAGCTAAACGGGGTTAAATTTAATCAAATTTGGACTGGCTCAGTGGCGAATTTGGATAAAAAATACGATATCGTCGTCGCAAACATAATCGCCGATGTGATACTAATGCTAAAAAATGATTTGATAAATTTGCTAAAAGAGAGCTCATATCTCGTTTTAGCAGGCGTTTTGGATAAATACGAAACGCGAATTTTAGAAGCTTTTTCGTCGCTCAAACTAGTAGAAAGTCAAACCAAAAATGAGTGGAAAAGTTTCGTATTTCAAAAAGCGTAAAATAATTTAAGGAAGATAATGGATAACAGAAAAAACGATGATAAAAATTTAAATAATGGCGGAAATAATTTTTTTAATAAAAATCCGATTTTGATTTTCGCCATTTTTGCTATCGTGATAGTGATAGCATTTCGCGGGCTTGGAGGCGGCGAGATGGACGGCACGCTACTAGGGCAGAGCGCGGCCGGCTCGAAAAGCACCTCGTATTCCGAGATAAAAGAGATGATAAAAAACAAGCAAGTAGCGCAAGTAGGCATCTCGGAGACTTCGATAAAAGCCGTGGATAACGGCGGTAGAACATACTTTGCCAAAAGGGTAAACGACCCGACGCTAGTGCCGATTTTAGAGGAGCAAAAGATCCCTTATGGAGCGTATAGCGAGACGAACTGGTTTACCGAAATGCTCTTTTCGTGGGTACTCCCTATTTTCATTTTCTTTGGAATTTGGATGTTTTTGGCTAGCCGCATGCAGCGAAATATGGGCGGCGGTATCCTTGGGATGGGGAGCTCTAAAAAGCTTGTAAACTCTGAAAAGCCGAAGGTTAAATTTGCCGACGTGGCGGGCGTGCAGGAGGCAAAAGAGGAAGTTAAAGAGATCGTAGATTTTCTAAAGCATCCGGATAGATATATAAATTTGGGTGCCAAAATCCCAAAAGGCGTGCTTTTAGTGGGGCCTCCGGGTACGGGTAAAACATTGCTTGCAAAGGCCGTTGCGGGCGAAGCGGACGTACCGTTTTTCTCGGTTTCCGGATCGAGCTTTATAGAGATGTTCGTTGGCGTAGGTGCTAGTCGCGTGAGGGATCTTTTTGAAAATGCAAAAAAAGAAGCTCCGGCAATCGTCTTTATAGACGAGATCGACGCTATCGGCAAAAGCCGCGCAGCTAGCGGAATGATCGGCGGAAACGACGAGCGCGAGCAAACGCTAAATCAGCTTTTAGCCGAGATGGACGGCTTTAGTTCGGATGCGTCGCCCGTTATCGTACTTGCCGCGACGAACCGCCCCGAGGTGCTTGACGCCGCGCTTTTAAGGCCGGGTAGATTTGACAGGCAGGTGC
>CALIWP010000236.1 GCA_938046705.1 uncultured Campylobacter sp.
CCAAAAAACGCGCCGCGCGCTAACGGACTTGGATGCGCTGCCGTTAGTACAAGGTGTTTGTTAGCGTCGATGAGAGGGATTTTGGCCTTAGCCGGATTGCCCCATAGCATAAAAACGACGTTCTGGGCGCGTTCGCTAAGCTTCCTGATCGCAGCATCCGTAAACTCCTGCCAGCCGAAATTTGAGTGCGAGTTAGCCTGCCCTGCACTAACGCTTAGCGTCGCGTTTAGTAGCAGCACGCCCTGCTTCGCCCAGTAGCTCAGATCACCTGAGTTTGGCTCAGTTATGCCCAGATCGTCGCGGATTTCTTTGTAGATGTTGGCGAGGCTCGGCGGGATTTTGACGCCGTGCGGTACAGCGAAGCTTAGCCCCATCGCCTGCCCCGCGCCGTGATATGGGTCTTGACCCAGGATCACGACCTTGACGGCATTAAACGGCGTGAGATTAAAGGCGTTAAATATCAGCGCGTTTGGCGGATATACCTCGCCGGCGGCCTTTGCTCGCAGGAAATTTTTCTTTATGCGAGCGAAATTTTCGCTCAAAAACTCCTCTTTTAGCGCTTCTTTCCAACCCGCTTCGATTTGGATTTTGTCGATCTGCATGATTTTTCCTTTGTAAATTTGCTCTTTTTCTTTACGTTTATTTTAAGGCAAATTTACGAAATGATAGCCAAAAATATTTAAATTTAAGCGGCTCAAGATGTGGTCAAATTTAGATGCATTTAGCTTGTTAAATTTCCAAAAAAGAGCAGGGCGGTTTTAAAATTTGCTGTATAATTTAAACTAAATCTTAAATAAAGGAACAACGATGTCTGAGCAAATTTTTGAGAAGCTAAAAGAGCTACTAAGCTCGCAAAATGCGGACTTTCGCACCGTATCTCACGCTAGCGCAAAAACATCGGCCGAGGTTGCCGTTGCGCGCGGCACGGAGCTAGGGCAGGGGGCAAAGGCACTCGTTTGCGTCGTAAAGGGCGGCGGCGCCAAACGATATGTTTTGGCTGTGCTGCCGGCGGATTACAAAGCCGATTTACAGCTCATCGCACACGCACTGGGCGGCACTAGAGCAAGTCTAGCAAGCCCCGATGAGGTCATGCGACTCACCGACTGCGTTTTTGGTAGCGTTCCACCGTTTAGCTTTCACGAGGAGCTAGAGCTAATCGCTGATCCGAGCCTATTTACGCGCTATGCCGAGCTCGCCTTTAATGCGGGTTTGCTAGATCATTCTATCATTTTAAATACGAAAGACTACGAGCGAATAGCTCAGCCGAGACTAGCCAAATTTGCGATGGTGGAGTGATTCGACATACCAATATACGCAAAGAGTAAGAATAACATATAATTGCGTTGAGTTCAAATTTGGCCAACATATTTGTTAAATGCTAATTTATTTAAACACAAAAGAGCTCGCATGAGCAACATAGACAATCTATATATCAAATACCAAAAATAATAGCGGCGATACTGCCTGCATTTTGGCAAAAATTAGAGGAGTATAGAGTGTTTGCGTGCTGCATTTATGATATTTGCAAAAATTTCTAGTGTGGTTACGGCTGATAGGATAGATATCTGGATACAGGGTTTATATTACGGTTTTGATAGAGACTTTTTGGTTTCAAGTCATTTAATGATACCTCAAATAGAACATTTGACAAGAATTTTGATGCGACAAGAAAAAATCCCTACGACAACTATCAATGAAAACGGCGTGGAATCGGAAAAAATATAAACTCACTTTTGCAAGAACCAAAAATATATGAATTACTTGGGAGAGATTTGACGGAAGAGCCAAAATTTTTGCTAACGGAGCCGATGGGACTAAACTACAGAAATAAAATATGCCATGGACTAGCCAGCGAATCCCCAAACGATGCCGATATTTATATTTGGTGGCTTTGCCTTAAGCTAGTGATTAATAATTGTGTTTTATTTGAGGGCATTTACTAGATTTTGCTTACTCTAGTTTATAAATAAAATACGTAATAAAATCAAGAAAAGTTATTTAAATTTGCAAAAATATAACTAGAAAATTGAAAATATTAATATATTGAAGATTAATATGATATTTAGATAATGGCCGGGAGATAGGGATTCGAACCCCAGGAGGCTTTCACACCTCAACGGTTTTCAAGACCGCCGCTTTCGACCGCTCAGCCATCTCCCGTAAAAATATTTTGGCTAATTATAGCCAAATTTATTCGGTTTTTTCCTTAACGTAGGAAGCGCCTTTATTGACTTTTTCCTTTGACCATTCAACGGCATTATTTGTGTCCTCTTTGGCTCCGCGCCAAGTATTTGAACAGC
>CALIWP010000237.1 GCA_938046705.1 uncultured Campylobacter sp.
ACACGCCGCGCAGGATAGCGTTTTACCACCCGAAATTTGCGGTACGTCAGGAGGACGGGTTTAGCGAGTTTATCGGCGCGCCAAGGCAAGTCGCGCAAAAAGATGGCGCCTGGACGCCTGCCGCGCTAAGCTTTGCTAAAAAATGCGGTATCGCAGAGTCCGAGCTAAAATTTGAAACCGTCGGCGGCAAAGAGGTGCTCTACTACAAAAAGCCAGTCGCGGGCAAGCCTAGCTCTGAGCTTCTTGGCGATATGATCGAGAAGTTTTTGATGAGCTTAAATTTTGGCAAATCTATGCGCTGGGGCGAGGGTAAATTTGAGTTTATCCGTCCGGTACGCTCGTTTTTGTGTTTGCTAGGAGACGAAGTCGTTAAATTTAACAAATTTGATGTGGAAAGCGGCGACAGTATTTTCATGCACAGAAGCGTAAGCTACGATAAATTTACCGTCAAAAATGCGAAAGATTATTTTGCCGCGATGCCTAAAATCGGCGTAATCCTCGATCAAAACGCGCGCCGAGAGAAAATTTTGAGCGAATTTAAACAGATCGAAGCCAAAAACGGCGTAACGGTCGAGGTGGACGAGGCGCTGCTAGACGAGGTCGTAGCGATCACCGAGCATCCGACCGCGCTGCTAGGCGGCTTTGAGCGGGAGTTTTTGGAGGTTCCTAGCGAGGTCATCATCACCTCGATGAAGGAAAATCAGAGGTATTTTCCGGTTTTTGAGGGCGGCAAGCTCGCTAACCGCTTCGTAGTAGTTAGCAACGCCATCTCGCCCGAGCCCGCACTCATCGTGAAAGGCAACGAAAAGGTTTTGCGCGCGAGACTTAGCGACGCGATGTTTTTCTGGCGTAGCGACCTAGCGCATGAGTTTGGCCCTGAAAAGCTAAAAAATATCACCTATCTAAAGGAGCTTGGTAGCACATACGATAAAAGTGTGCGCGAGCTAGGCGTCGCAAAACGGCTGACTAAAATCTGCGCCGATAGGCTAAAAGCGTGCGTGGGAGAGGGCTACGAGGTGCTGCTGGAGCGCGCCGTGATGCTGAGCAAGGCCGATCTAACCACGCAGATGGTATATGAATTTACCGAGCTTCAGGGCGTGATGGGCGGCTACTACGCGGCGGCTAAGGGCGAAAACGAAAACGTCGTAACCGCGATCAAGGAGCAGTACTTGCCGAGCGGTGAGGCTAGCGCGCTACCTAGCACTATATTTAGCTCCGTCGTCGCGCTCGCGATCAAGCTCGAGACGTTAATCGGGCTCTTTAGCGCGGGTAAGATCCCAAGCGGCAACAAGGACCCGTATGCGCTGCGCCGCGCGGCTAACGGCGTTATAAAGATAATCCAAAACGAAAATCTAAACCTTGATATCGCGGCGTTTTTGCGCGAGACGGCGGAGGGCTACGCCAAATTTGACGTTGAGGCGCTGATAGGATTTATATTTGATAGGCTTTATACATTTTTTGACGTGAACCCGTCCGTCGTAAAGGCTTGCCTAGCTAGCAAAAAGGGCGACGTACTCGCGCAGTGCGAGGCGATAGAGGCTCTAGGCGCTATCTGCGCGGCAGATGACTTTAGGCAAAATTTCAGCACCTTTAAGCGCCTGGCAAATATCATAAAGGATGAAAATTTCGGCTCGGTTGATGAAGCGAAATTTGAAAATGAGAGCGAGGAAAAGCTAAATGATGCGTTTAAGGCCGCGGTAAAAGCCGGCGGCTCATATAGCGAACGCCTAAAAAATCTTTTCGGTCTAAAAGTCGCGATAGACGAGTTTTTCGACAACGTAATGATAAACGCCGAGGACGAGCTCGTGCGTAAAAACCGCCTTGCGCTCGTTGGGCAAATTTACGCGGAATTCCTCAAGATCGCCGATATAAAAGAGATAAGCCTATAAACTCTAGAAGCGGTGCTGCCGCTTCTAAACCTAGGCTATGCTCTGGCTTGGTATCGGAGCTAGCGGTCTAGGATACTTTTTATGGAACAAAGGCGCATGCGAGGTAGATAGCGGCACTCTAGCCATCATGAATAACGCTCTAATACCTGCAGCTATCATCGTAAATTTAGTATTTTGGCATAAAGACGCGGACATACTAAGACTATGCCTTGGCGGTGCGGTAATTTATATCTCGCTACTCATTCACAATAAAATCATCGCACACTACGAGCGAGTAAGCGTAGCGGCAAAATAATCTAAATTTGAAGCCAAATTTAGCTAAAATTTAAAACTAGCGGCGAGACCAAACATCGCCGCTTTACTTGACGGCAGTGGGTATTTTAAATTTGAGTTTTAAAAAGGATCAGATATGCACGACGCCGCAGCACTTCTAATCGCACTCATTTTTCTAATCGTAAGCTTCTTTGTTGCTTTAATCGCCCCCAAAGGCAAACGCAAACTACTTTGGCTTTTTGTTTGGTTTATGGTATTTTTCGCAGACGGGTTTATAACCTCGGCCATATTTCATTACTACGGAAATTTATACGGCAAGATAAACGTCTACGAAAAGCCAACCAGCAGAGGATATTATGCCGGAGAAAAGAAATTTGATAGGTGGTTTCCTGAAGTAAATCAATTATCGTCGCAATATACTAAAGACATTGCTTTTACGATGTTGATAAGCGGCGATTTGGACTATATAGATTATAGGGTTCAAGCAGAAGATAGCCCTAATAACGGTAAATTTTTTAGAGTCTACGTAGATAGCAATACTTCAAATAAATGCTTTATGTCGGTAGATGAAGAACTAAAAAAATACTTATCCGATAAAAAAATACC
>CALIWP010000238.1 GCA_938046705.1 uncultured Campylobacter sp.
CGTTTTTAGCGGCATGGGGGTCAAATTTGGCATTTTGGCTTTTTGCTGCGAAATCTACTCTAGCCAAATTTGCTTCATCCGTCTTGGCTCTAGCCTGCGTTAAATTTGACGGCGCAAAAGTTGGTTCGCTTTGTTCATTTAAAAGTCCGTCCCGCTCGGCAAAATTTGATTTGCCGGGATTAAAATTTGGCTCGATTTGGTTTTTTAAATTTTGCTCTGTGCCGTTAAATTTACCGTCTTTGGCCAAGCTTTGACACCCCGCCGCAAACTCGCGCACGTCGGTATTCTCAGCCACTTTCACGCGCGCATCGGCTCTCAGGCTCTCATCTAGCTGCGAGCTGCCCACATCTAGCGCGGTGACGCTTTTTACGCCGTTTTGCAGCAAAATTTGCACGAATCCGCCCGTGCTTGAGCCCACGTCAAGGGCGTTTTTGCCTTTGATTTCTAGCGGACAAGCCGCCAAAAAGCTTTTTAGCTTTAGCGCACCGCGTCCAACGTAAATTTCGCCGACGAGCTCGATTTTTGCGCTGTTTGGGTTTAAATTTAGCTCGCCGATACAGGTCTTTTTACGCGCGGTTTCGACGGCATCCGTTAAATTTGTTTCGCGTAAATTTTTAGTTTCCGCTTCCGCACTCTTTTTGGCGTCGTTTTTGCAAGCCTTTAAATTTAGCTCGTCCGAGCCGTCAAATTTATCAAATTCGCCCACCTCAAAGCTAGGTTTAGAACAAATTTTACCGTTTAGTAAAATTTTTCCGCTCTTTATGAGCTCGGCGGCCTTGTTTCGGCTGATATTTAGGCGGTTTGCGACAAATAGATCAAATCTCAATCATCCGCCTTAGTTCGTCCTCGGTTATCGTAGCAACGCCTAGCTCGCGTGCTTTATCCAGCTTGCTGCCCGCCTCCTCGCCGTAAAGCACGAAGTCCGTTTTCTTACTCACCGAGCCGCTTACTTTCGCGCCGTTTACCTCCAGAACCCTTTTAAACTCATCCCTGCCCTTGCTAAGCGTGCCCGTTATCACGAACGTTTTGCCGCTTATCGCGCTTTGTTTTGTCTCAAAACTCTGCGCTTGCGGGCTAACAAAACGTAAAATTTCGTCCAGATTTTGCCTATTTACCTGCATAAACTCGGCATAGCTCTCCGCCATCGCCTCGCCAAAGCCTTCGATCGCGGCTACCTCGCCAAAGCTTAGCTCGCGCCAGTTTTGCGGGTAAATTTGCGCTATCTTTTTGGCAGCTACTTCACCGATATGCTCGATGCCCAGGCTCGCTATAAAGCTATGCAGTGCGGGTGTGCGGCTAGCCTCAATGGCGCCGAGCAGATTTGCGATCTTTTTATCTTTAAAGCCCTCTAGTCGTGCCAAATCCTGCGCCGTAAGCTCGTAAATGTCGGCGATTTTGGCGACTAAGCCCGCCTCAAAAAGCTGATTTACGATCGCGTCGCCAAGACCGTCGATATTTAGGCACTTTTTGCTCGCAAAATGTATGAGCGAATTTATCACACGTGCCTTGCACTCGAGGTTTTGACACTTGACGAAAACGCCCTCGTCTAGTAGCATAGACCCGCATACCGGGCACTCGTGCGGCCGCTCTATCGGAGTCTGCGAGCCGTCTCTGCGCTGTTTAAAGACGCCCGTGATCTTTGGTATCACGTCGCCCGAGCGGATAATGCTGATAAAATCATTCTTTTGCACGCCTAGGCGCTCGATCTCGTCAAAGTTATGCAGCGTGGCGGACTTTACTATCGCGCCGTCGATATTTACGGGCTCTAGCACGCCCACCGGAGTCACGACGCCGCTGCGCCCGACCTGAAACGCGACGTCAAGCAGCCGCGTGGTCTTTTCGATCGCGGGGAATTTATACGCGACCATAAATTTTGGAAATTTCTCCGTGTAGCCAAGCTCCTCGCTAGCCGCGATGCTCTGCACGCGCACGACTAGCCCGTCCATCATAAAGGGCTTGCTATCTCGCTGCGCCACGAGCTGCTTATACGCATCCTCGATCTGCTCGGCGGTGCGACAAATTTTAAAAAACTCCTCGCGCTCAAAGCCCTGCGAATAGATAAAATCCATCATCTGCGAGTAGGTTTCAAGACCCAAATTTTGCTCGCCGTAGCCCCAGGGCTTAAACCTCAGCCTGCGCGACGCCGTCACGGCGCTATCTAGCTGACGCAGGCTGCCGGCGGCTGCGTTTCTAGGGTTTGATAGCTGAGGCTCGCCCCTTTGTGCGCGGGCGAAATTTATCTCGTCAAAGTCGTTTTTAGCGATCACGACCTCGCCGCGGATCTCGATCTTGCCGTTATAGGCGATTTGTAGCGGGATGTTTTTGATGACTTTTGCATTACTCGTGACGTCCTCGCCCGTTATGCCGTCGCCGCGCGTGATAGCTCGCACGAGAGCGCCGTTTTCGTAGAGTAAATTTAAGCTAGCACCGTCAAATTTAGGCTGAAGCACGAACTCTAGCCCCTCCTTGTCGCCACGCTTTAGCCACGCCAGCAGCTCATCAAAGCTAAAAATATCCTCCATCGACCACATGCGTGCGCCGTGGCGAGCCTTGACAAAGCCCTCGCTAACCTCGCCGCCAACGCGCTTCGTCGGGCTAAACATCGAGATTTCACCGGGATTTGTCCTCTCAAATTCCAGCACTTTATGATAAAGCTCGTCGTACTCCTCGTCGGTGGCTATGGGCGCGTCGTCGGTGTAGTAGGCCTTCGCCCACGCATTTAGCGTATCTACGGCCTCTAAGTACTCTTTTTTATCCATTTTTCCTCGTTAAATTTGCTTTGCTTACCATGCCGCAATCTTTCTCATCGCGTTTTCCAGCCTAAACATCTGCGCATGCTCGGCCACGTCGTGCGTGCGGATGATCTGCGCGCCGTTTCTAAAGGCCTCCAGATGCAGATAAAGGCTGCCGGGCAAGCGGTCTTTGATCTCGCTGGGGCTATAAAAATTTATGACCGATTTGCGACTGGCGCCAGCTAAAAGCGGTAGTCCAAAGCGCAAAAAATGCTCCAAATTTTTTATCAAAATCATATTTTGCTCCGCCGTCTTGCCAAAGCCTATACCTACGTCTAGCACGATATCGCGGCATCCAAGATCCTGCGCCGCGGCGATCTTAGCCTCGAAAAATGCGTCTATCTCGCCGAGCAAATCATCGTAATGCGGATTATCCTGCATATTTTCGGGGCTTTTTTGCATGTGCATGAGGCAGTAGGTGGCGCCGTAGCGCGCCGCTAGAGCGCAGAGACTAACGTCGCCCGTGATGTCGTTTATCATTTTAAAGCCGTGATTTAGCGCATACTCTAGGCAGTATGGATCAAAGCTATCTAGGCTAAATATCGCTTTTTCGTGCAAATTTAAGCGGTAAATTTCGGCGAGTATCTTTTCAAGCCTGGCAAATTCGACCTCGCGTCCGACGTATTTGCTGCCGGGACGCGAGCTCACCGCGCCCACGTCGATATACTCCGCACCCTGCTTGATCATCGCTTCGATCTTTTCGATACCGCTTTTTTCGTTCACGCGGCTTGCGGCGTTAAAGCTATCTTCGTTTACGTTTACGACGCCCATTATCTGCGCGTGCTGCGGTTTTTTAAACGGAGATTTTAAAAATTTAGCCAAATTTTTTAGTCCGAAATCCTGAGCGGACTCTTTTTTAGCAAGCGCAAGAACTTGCGCATCGGTAGCCATTAAAAGCGCGGCGGAGTTTTCGCCGTTTAAAATCACGTCGCGGTTAGTTACGAGCTCCGAGCCCACACTTAGCGCGTCTTGTTTTAGGATATTTGCGGCCGGCGAGCGTAAATCTTTAATCAAAAAAAAGTTGATCGCCGACTTTTTTTTCATCAAATTTCGCCCCTCGTCGCTAGGACGGATAATCTCGCAAATCTCGTTAAAATCAGTTTGCGGATTGATTTTAAAAATTTTCATCTAAGCCCTTTTTCGTAAATCATAAGAAGTATCGGCGTAAGAAGCGCGTGGGTTTTGGTATTTAGCTCGGCTAGGCGCACGGCTTTGAAAAAATACTCAAGCTCTTCGGCGCTAAATTTAACCCCCTGTGCCGTAGCCTCGAGAGCTATGGCGGCGATTAGCTCTTTTAGATCGTTTTTGCCGAGCTTTTCGGAGCGCTCGAGAGCTGATTTTTCATCGATAAACGCACAAATTTCTTTTAGCTCGAGACGTTTGTAATCTAGCCCCGTTTTTTTGCGCTGCTTTTTTTCGAGTCTGTTTTCGGTAACCAGACGCGAGCGAACGGTCGGCAGGAGCATATTTTTCGACTCGCAAGCTATGATAAAAAAGATATTTTTAGGCGGCTCTTCGATGATTTTTAGTAGAGAGTTTTGAGCCTCGACACGGAAATTTTTAGCGCCTAGAACAAGTAGTTTAGGCTCGCTCTCGGCGATATATGCCTCGGCGGCGACCTCTTTTGCGTTTTCTAGCAAAAAGTCCTCGGCGAAAAAAAATCTAACCGAATTTACGCCGTAAAGCCCTAAAATTTCCTCTTTTAAGGCTTCAAAATCGCTCGTGATTACGATTTTGCTTCGCATAGATTAAAGCGTTACTTTCGCAAATAAAGCAGCGTCTATGCTCTTATCAAAAAGCCTAAACAGCGACAAAAGCTTGATATCTAGCGCGCCGTCGGAGGAGCTTAGATAAAAGCTATTTTGCGCCTGCTCGTCAAAAAGCCACATGTAGCTATCGTCCTTGCCTTTGGCTATCTGCGAGCTTTTATCCGCGCTTTTGCCGACGTAAAAAAACACGTAACCGTTTGGAAAAGCAAGGCTAAGCATGTCTAAAAGCAGCGAGACTTCCTCTTTTGAACCGATATTTTCAAAAGAGGGGTAAAGCGCCTTTAGCGAGAAAAAGGGTAGCACGGGGCGGGCGTTTGTCGGTTTGTTTATATTTTTTAAAAAATACTCTTCAAACCATCCGCGCTCGCTATCGGTTATCAAAATAAACGCGCGTCCTTCGAGTAAAAATTTAAGCTTCGAGGCGAGCAAAGGCGTCCACTCGGTGCGCCTCTCCTCCATCCAGCTCATCAGTGAGCCCTCCTCGCGGATCGCCTCGAGCGTCCATTTTATAAAATCGCTCATTTATCGAGTTTATAAGCTTCGTGTAGTGCGCGAACGGCTAGCTCGCCGTATTTTTGATCGACTATCATCGAGATTTTTATCTCGCTCGTGGATATCATTTGGATATTTATGCCCTCATTTGCTAGCGTTTGAAAGGCTAGAGACGCCACTCCGGTGTGGCTTTTCATACCAACGCCCACGACTGAGACCTTAACTATCTCGTCGTTGTATAAAATTTCCCTCGACGCGCTTAGTTTATCCATGCACTCTTTTGCGACGTGAAGCTCGTTTTGCGGTACGGTAAAGCCCAGATTCGTAGTGCCGTCTTGGCCTACGTTTTGGATTATCATATCCACGTTTATGTTTTTTTCCGCAAGCGCGGTGAAAATCTCAGCCGCGATGCCCGGCTTATCTACCACTCCTCTTAAAGTTACTCTAGCTTGGTTTTTATCTAGCGCGATACCGCTTACTAGCACTGCTTCCATACTCTCTTCCTTTGTTATTAGTGTTCCTTCGTTGTGATTAAAGCTGCTTCTGGTGACTAAATTTACGTTTAGCTTTTTAGCTAGCTCGACTGAGCGGTTTTGCAGCACCTTTGCGCCTAGGCTAGCAAGCTCGAGCATCTCGTCGTAGCTGATCTTATCTAGCTTTTTAGCCTTTGGCTCGATGCGAGGATCGGTGGTATAAACTCCGTCTACGTCGGTATAAATCTCGCAAAGATCCGCATCTAGAGCGCCTGCTATCGCTACTGCGCTAAGATCGCTACCGCCTCGTCCCAGAGTCGTCGCGTCGCCCTTTTCGTCTATACCCTGAAAGCCCGCTACGACGACGATCTTGCCCGCCTTTAGCTCCTCTTTCATACGCTTAGTATCTATCGCCTCGATCCTGGCCTTAGTATGCACGCTATCGGTGATGATGCCCGCTAGCCTACCGCTTAGACCAACTGCGGGATAGCCTAAATTTATCAGCGCTATCGTTAAAAGCGCGCAGGTAACGCGCTCGCCGGAGCTAAGCAGCATATCCATCGCCACGCCGTCGGGAGCCTTCGTATAATGCTCGGCGTAGTCCACCAGCTGATTAGTCACGCCGCTCATCGCCGAGACAACGACCACGATGTCCGCGCCGCTTTTTTTAGTTTCTATCACTCTCGCGGCGACGTTTTCTATCCTCTCAAGCGTCCCAACGCTCGTGCCGCCGTATTTTTGGACGATTAACATTAAATAAATCCTTTCTCTTTAAAGTAGCCGATAACCTTGCTATAAATCGGCTTTTTGAAGTGGTTTACGTCGCCTAAAACCTCGCTTGAGTTTATAAATTTATACTCGTTAAATTCGGGTTTTTTGGTATTTATATTTATCTTCGCGCTAGGGCGCAGCCGCACTAGAAAATACTTTTGAGTCTGTCCGTCAAAGTTGTAAAATTTCCTACTGCTCGTACCCTCAGGGAAGTCGTAGCTAAGCCACTGCGGATACTCGCTAAGCACGTCTACGTCGTCCGTGCCTATCTCCTCTTTGAGCTCTCTTTTTAGAGCCTCGCGCGGCGTCTCGCCCTCATCTATGCCGCCCTGTGGAAACTGCCAGATACCAGTCATATCGCATCTTTGCGCGATAAATATCCTACAATCAAACGGGTAAGAGGGCGCGAGTATGACCGCCGCGACGTTTGGTCTATATTTTTTTTCCATATTTTTTCCGAGAATTTTTAATTGCTGATTTTAACGAAAAATAGTTAAGATATAGCTAAATATCGCGAGGTTAGCGGAAAAATTTAACGCTTAGGCTTAAAATTTTTATTTAAATTTTTAAACTACGAATTTTACTTTTACGGCGCAGTAAAATTTGCGCGTTTTTCTTCATTTTCCATCAAATTTGACCGCTTGGCTCGTCAAATTTGAGCCTTTTATTTTAGCTCTAGTATCGCCCGCACCTCTTCGTCGGTAAACAGACTCGCGCTTTCGTGCTTTTTACGCTCGGGCGCGGCTTTTGGCTCGGCGCGCGGCGGCAAATTTTGAGCAGATTCGTTAAAATCAAATAGCGCAGCCTGCGCGGATTCGTCCGAAGCGGCCGTTTTTACTGCGTCATTAGAAGCGGGTATTTTACTAGA
>CALIWP010000239.1 GCA_938046705.1 uncultured Campylobacter sp.
CGCCGTTTAGACCGACTTGATCTTTTGCGTGCGCGTCCGAGCCAAACGTAATAGGTATGTCTTTTTCGGCGATCATTTCTAGCAAATTTACGCTGGGATACTGCTCGCCGATCGGTTTTCTAAAGCCGGCCGCATTTATCTCCACCGTCAAATTTGCCTTTTTTATAGCGTCGATCGTGTCTTTGGCCAGGAGTCTAACGTCGGTTTTTGGCATAAATTTAAATACTTTTAGCAAATCCAAATGCCCGACGATGTCAAATTTGCCCGACTTTGCCATCTTTTCTACGCAGTAAAAATAATCCCGCCAAATTTGATCTATGTCGCGCTTTTTATATTCGCCGATAAATTCGGGATTATCAAAGCCCCAGCCGCCCAAAAAATGCACCGAACCGATGAGGTAATCAACCTTGCGCGCTAAAACCCGCTCGTCCATAAAGCCCTCTAAAAAATCGACTTCGTAGCCGAGCAGGATTTTGATCTGTCCGTCAAATTCGTCTCTGAGGCGCAAAATTTCGCTCTCGTAAGAGGGCATTTGCGAAAATTCCATACGGTACGCCTCGTCAAATTTCATCGGCGCGTGATCGCTAAAACCAAAATACTCGCAGCCCGAATTTATCGCGCTTAAAACGTACTGTCTGGGCTCATCTACGGCGTGTTTGCAAAGCGGCGTGTGGTTGTGTAAATCGACTCTCATTTTTATCCTTAAATATTTTGCAAATGCTACCTAAAATTTGATAAATTTAAGGATAAAGTTTGGGTTTTTAAACTTATATTTCGTTAATTTTCTATATAATCAGCCCAAATTTAAATAGGAGTTTTTATGACGCAAGAAGAACTTGACGCCTTGATGGCGGGCGATCTGGATGACGTCGTCGCTGCAGACGAGAGCGACGCGCAAGCTAGCGGAGATGAAAATTTAGACCTAAATGCTGCCGACAAAGAAGTAGTGGAGCGCAAAGATGATGACGTTAAATTTGACGGCGACTACAAAGTATCCTCAAATATGCCTTGGCCTCCGCCGCCACCGACGGATGATCACAAGATGGTTCATCAGCTAGACGACGTCACAAAGGATAGCGAGGAAAAAGCTACGCAGATGTTTGACAAGCTTGACGCGATCAATAACTTTTCTATGGACGCGGAGAACGGACTTAACGAGATTATCAGCGGTATAGAGGCTAATATCGAAATTTTTACCAAACTACACGAAAAATTCCCAAATATCACCGCTTTTTCTGAAGCGCTAGAGAAAAATAACGCCCTAAAAAGCTCCGCCGAAATGACGCTAGATAACGTTAGAATGGCGGAAGACGAGATAATGATGGCTATGGATATGATGCAGTATCAAGACATCCACCGACAAAAGATCGAGCGCGTTATCAACGTCATGCGCGCGCTTAGCAAGTATATGAGCAGTCTGTTTGAGGGCAAGATCGACGACGAGAAGCGCGTAGCCTCAGCCGTACATATCGCGGGCGATACGCACACCGAAAATCTCGTCAGCAACGACGACATCGAAGCTCTGATAGAAAGTTTGGGCAAAAAATAGTGCTAAAGCCCGAGCTTTTATCTCCCGCGGGAAATTTAACCAAGCTAAAAATAGCTCTAGAGTACGGCGCGGACGCGGTTTATGCATCGGTGGCGAGCTTTTCACTTCGCACCCGTTCGGCTCGCGAATTTAACCTTGAAAGCTTTAAAGAAGCCATCGAATATACGCACGCAAAGGGCAAGAAATTTTACGCGACGGTAAACGCGTTTCCTTTTAATTCGCAAATCGAGCCGCTAAAACGCCACCTGCAAACGATATCGGCGATGAAGCCGGATGCCTTTATCATCGCGACTCCTGGCGTCATGAGCCTAGCAAAAGAAATAGCCCCCGACATCGAGATCCATCTCTCGACGCAGGCAAACGTCATGAACGCGCTTGACGCTAAAATCTACCATGAAATGGGCGCAAAACGCATCGTCGTGGCGCGCGAAATGAGCCTAAAAGACGTCGTAAAAATAAAAGAGCAAATCCCGACGCTGGATATCGAAATTTTCGTGCACGGCTCGATGTGCTTTGCGTACTCGGGGCGCTGTTTGGTTAGCTCCGTGCAAAGCGGCCGCCAATCAAACCGCGGCAGCTGCGCCAACGACTGCAGGTTTAAATACGAACTCTACGCCAAAAGCGAGGAAAGCGGAGTGCTGTTTCGCCTAGAGGAGGACGAAGGCGGTACGCATATAATGAACTCTAAAGACTTAAATTTATCCGCGCACATCAAGGATATCATCGAAAGTGGCGCGGTCGATAGCCTAAAAATCGAAGGCCGCACGAAAAGCGAATACTACGCCGCCTGTGCGACCAGGGCCTACCGCATGGCTGTCGACGACGCAGTAGCTGGCAAATTTGACGCGCAAATTTACGCGAGCGAGCTAAATACGCTAAAAAATCGCGGCTTTACCGACGGCTACCTGGTAAATCGCCCGTTTGAAAAGTCTGATACTCAAAATCACGTTAGCAGCCTAGAGGAGGGCACTCATCAGGTAAATGCTATGACTTTAGACGGTGAGTTTTTTAAATGCAAATATAAAATTTTTCCAGGCAACGAGTATGAGAT
The DNA here is from genome assembly GCA_938046705.1 of uncultured Campylobacter sp. The sequence goes on from CALIWP010000239.1 coordinate 2,601, forward strand.
CGTGGCGCCGCTGGGCGCTCAGATAGACGAGGGCGAGAGCGAAATATCTCAAATTTTCGCTCGCGACGGCAAGAAATTTATCAAATTTAAAAAACTAGTAACCAAAAAAGGCAAGGAAATAGCAGAAATCCACAGCGGCAACGAAAACGAAGTAAATTTGGGCGCGAAGTTGCCTAAATTTAGCTTTTTAAGAGAGGAAATAAAATGAAATTCGTATCTATAATAATGGGAAGCAAAAGCGACTACGATGTAGTTAGCGAGGCGGCGAAAACGCTTGAAAAATTTAACGTCCCTTACGAGCTGATTATTAGCTCCGCGCACAGAAGCCCGAAGCGAACGAGTGAATACGTCGCCGCGGCCGAGGAAAAGGGCGCGCAGGTATTTATCGCGGCAGCCGGCATGGCGGCGCATCTAGCGGGCGCTATCGCAGCAAACACCACTCGCCCCGTGATCGGCATACCGATGGGCGGTTCGGCGCTTAGCGGCGTGGACGCGCTTTATTCGACCGTGCAGATGCCAGGCGGCATGCCTGTTGGCACCGTGGCGATCGGTAAGGCCGGTGCGGTAAATGCAGCCTATCTGGCGCTACAAATTTTAGCCCTAAACGATCAAAATCTAGACGAGACATTAAAAGCCGACCGAGCAGCCAAAGCCAAGCAGGTAGAAGAGGACTCGGCGAAGGTGGAAGTTTTACTCGCCTAAAGGAGCAAATATGCAGACATACTTAAGTATAGACGAATTTTGCAAACTCGTGCACCTAGAGCGCGAGGTAATCGAGGGGATGATAAACCGCGGCGTGCTAAATACGAAAGAAGAAGGCGGCGAGATCCTCATAGAAGCCAGCCAAGGCACGATGAGCGTGGTGCCTAGCGTCGTGGCCGTACCTGCGCCCCAGATCGGCGCCGATGGCTTTAGCTTTGTAGAAAAGACGATCGGTACGATACTGAATTTACACGAAAAGGTGCTTGATGCCAAAGACGAGACGCTAGAGACTCTGCGCAACGAAAATAAATTTTTAAAAGAGGCGCTAATCTCGATGCAAGAGCTCTACGACGAGGATAGAAAAACAGTCGAGACGCTCACGAAGCAGCTAAAAAATTCGCAAGACGAAGTCGAGTTTTTAAAGCGAAAATACAAGCTCATGTGGAACAAAGCGGTTGAAAATTTCAAAGGCGACAAGGAGTAGCCGTGGAAATTTTAGAGATAGATGGTTTTAAAATTTGCGGATTAAAAACTCGCACCAAAAATGCCGACGAGATAAACGGCGACGGTAAAATCTCCCCCGATGCGTATATACCCCATGACGAAGACTTCAAACAGCTTATCTATCAAAATCACGCAGTGAACCAAGGCTTTTCAATTATGAAGCGGCATCACGGGTTTATCCTTGCCGATGTTGTCGGGCTTGGAAAAACATTTACTGCATTGATGATTGTAAAGCGGCATCTTTTAGAAACGAACTTTACGCATCCGGTGTTAATTATCACTCCTCCTGCCATTTATCAGAGCTGGATTGATTCGATCAACTATTTTGATAAAAATGAATTACCCGGTAAAAAAATCAAACCGCTTATCAATCTTACTACAATCGGGCGCCTTGATGACGGCGGCGAAAGCGATGGCTATGTTGATGGAAATGATTTTGATTTAGTATTTAAAAAACAACAATACGGCATGATTGTCGTTGATGAAAGTCATCGCTTTAGGAACAACAATACTCTCATGTACCAAAAACTTGATGACTTAATAGGAAGCATACAGCCTCAACCTTATGTAATGCTTCTTTCGGCGACTCCGCAAAATAATGCTCCGTATGATTTACGGAATCAGATTTATTTATTCCAGCGCGAACATAAAAATGCAACCCTGTGTAACCTCGGCGGATTCGGAAATGATCTTGAGCGCTACTTTAAGGAAAAGCAAGACCGTTACAAGCAATATATTCAACGGTATAAACTTGTGAATGGGATAAAAATTCAGAAGACACCGGATGAATTAAATCAGGATAAACAAAATCTTATCGCAGATAATGGAGATATACGCAAACATATTGTTGAACCGCTGATAATCAGACGAACAAGAACGGACATTGAAAAATATTATCAGGATGACATGAATACCCAAAATTTAACGTTCCCTAAAATAAATAAACCGATCGCTATTCCTTATGAAATGAAAGGTGAACTGGGAA
>CALIWP010000240.1 GCA_938046705.1 uncultured Campylobacter sp.
CTTTGATATGAGCGAATACATGGAAAAGCACAGCGTCTCCCGTCTGCTAGGAGCGCCTCCTGGATACGTGGGTTACGACGAGGGTGGACAGCTAACAGAAGCCGTGCGCAGACGTCCGTATAGCGTCATACTTTTTGACGAGATCGAAAAGGCTCACAAGGACGTGTTTAACGTGCTTCTAGGCATCCTAGACGACGGGCGGGCGACTGATAACAAGGGCGTGACGGTCGATTTTAAAAACACGATCATCATCCTCACGTCAAATATCGCGTCAAATTTCATCATGGATCTAAAAGGCGAAGAGCGCGAGCAAGCGGTCAAAAACGAGCTTAAAAACTACTTTAAACCTGAGTTTTTAAACCGTCTTGACGATACGATAATCTTTAACCCGCTCGACGAAGACGGGTTAATAAAAATCGTAGATATAATGTTTAAAGAGCTTGAAAAAACGCTGCAAAATCGCGGTATAAAAGCAAGCCTAAGCGAAGAGGCTAAGAAATTTATCGCGGGTGCGGGCTTTGACATCGTTTACGGCGCTAGACCGCTTCGCCGTGCGCTCTATGAGCTGGTCGAAGATCCGCTAGCCGATATGATCCTGCGCGACGAGCTTGAAAGCGGCGACGAGATCGTAGTCGGAAGCGATAAAGAAAAAATAACGATCTCTAAAATTTAACCCAAATTTACGGTCGCGTTTCGGGCGCGGCCGTTTTGTTCTCGCATCAAATTCTCTAAATTTAACCGCGCAATTGTCTTATATTATATAGACTGCTCAAATTTGAAAACAGCATATTGACTCGCAAATTTAGCAAGCTCGCGTGCCGTTAGTCGCCCGAGTCAAATTTGAAACCGCTCAAATTTAGCGCCTATTCTCCGCTTAGCTCCTCGGCTACCTGAGCGGCGAGTTTTAGCTTTTCGCTATCAAAATGCATGTAAATGCGCGAGGTATTTAAGCTCGCGTGTCCGAGCGCTTCTTGCACTAAAACTAGATCCTTTTGCTTTTTATAAAGCATCGTGGCAAAGGTATGGCGCAGCATGTGAGCGCCATTTTTTTCCTTACGGATACCGGCTTTAAAGAGTATTTGCTCGACGATGCGGCTCACGTATGCTTGCGTTAGGCGCGTGCCTTTTTTGTTGATAAAAAGATAGCCTTCTTTATTTATATAGTTTATCGCGATCGCGTCCAGGTGGGCTTCGATGAGGCGGCGTTTGATCATGACGACGCGGTATTTGTTGCCTTTGCCGCGGATTCTTATGACGTAGAGTTCGCCGTCCTCGGCTATATCTTTGCGCTTTAGATTTAGCGCCTCGCTCACGCGGATGCCGGTGAAAATAATGATTTTTATGATGAGCTTATTACGGTTGGCGTTGCTTTTAAACTCCGCATTTTCGATCGCTTCCAAAAATCTTTTAACCTCATCCTCGCTCATAAACTCGGGCAGCTTTTGCCCACGCGCTCCGCCCACGCCGCCCCAGTTTTTCAGCTCGATGTCAAAGACATGCGCCTTGCCGTCCTCTTCGTTTTGCTTATCCAAAAATGCGAAAAAATTTATCGCGCTTATGCGGTAGTTTTTTTTGCTAGCATCGCTTAGCCCGCCCGTGACGCTAGCTAGCACCTCGCTTAGCAGCTCTTCATCGATCTGTTTTAGGCTCTCTAGCTCGTAAAATTTGAGCGTCTCGAATATCTTTTTAAGCGGATTAAAGTATGTATTTATGCCCGTTAGTCCTGCGTTTCTAGCCGATTTTACGAGGCCGTCTAGCTGATCGATATTTTTTATATCGCGGCTAAGGGCAAAATTTACACTTGCCAGCGCCTTTGGGTCGCGAAGCTCTTTGTTTGAGAGCGAGCTAAGCTTAAATTTGACGTAACGAGTCAGCCAAAATATAAACGAGTTTTCAAAACTATCCTTGCAATCAAGCGCGTATTTCAAGATATTTTCCTTAAATTTATAAAAATTTGAAAAGCATTATAACCAAACGCTTCTAAAAAATAAATTTTGGGGTAATCTGAAAAACACTTTTAATTAAAATATTAATATTATCATTTAAGTTAAGTTATGATAAAGTTACGAAACCATTTTGATTCAAAGGAGAAAAAATGCAATCAACGCTAGGTTCGCGTCGTAGCTTTATCGCTGCGGCGGGTGTTTTTATCGCGGCGACCGCGCTTAGGGCCGCTCCGAATAAATTTGAAAAAACCAAAGGTCCGCGCTACGGCATGGTCATCGACCTCACGCGCTGCGTCGGCTGCCAGTCGTGCACGATGAACTGCGCTATGGAAAACAACGTCCAAGCAGGCGCCTTTAGGACGATCGTTTCGGAGTACGAAGCTAGCGACAAAGACGGCAACCGCGCCGTTATCGCCTCGCTGCCGCGCCTTTGTAATCACTGCGAAAATCCCGCCTGTATCGACGTTTGTCCGACGGGAGCGAGCCACCAAAGAAGCAACGGTATCGTAAAAGTAGATAGCGCCGAGTGCATCGGCTGCGCGCTTTGCGCCGAGGCCTGTCCGTATCACGCAAGATACCTAAGCATGCAGACCTATAAGGTCGATAAATGTACCTTCTGCGACCACAGACTGCGCGAGGGATTGCTACCTGCGTGCGTGGAGACCTGCGTCGGCGGAAGCCGCATAATAGGCGATCTAAACGACGAAAACTCAAATATCAGGAAATTTTTAGCCGCTCACGAGACGATGGTGCTAGATAGTCCAAAAAATACGCATCCGCAGGTTTTTTACTACGGCGTGAGCGAAATTTTGGCTAAAAACGATAAGGAACTGGCGGCTAAAAAAGGCTACAAACAAGCGATCAGCTGGAGCGAAGAGATCGCGCTGTAAGGAGAAAATAATGCAAAGACGAGAATTTCTAAAAAACGCGGCGATGATCTCGGCCGTAGGCGCGACCGCTACGGTAGCGGACGACGCGGGAAAAATAAAAGACGACTACAAGCCGCAGGGCAGCTCGCTACAGCCCGAATTTAGCGTAAAAGACGGCAAAATTTCGATGAACGACGGCCATAGCGTGGTATTTTCTATGTGTCACGGCTGCGTGGCAAAGTGCGGACTGCGGCTGCACGTGGACGAAAAAGCAGACCGCGTGCTAAGATGCACGGGCAACCCGTATCACCCGCTATCAAACGTGCACTGGGCGAGCTTTGATACCTCGATAAACGACGCGTTGCTAGCGACTACGGCTAGCGGCGAGGACGATCGGCGCGCCACGGTATGCGCTAGAGGCGCGGCGCTACCCGAGATGATAGCTTCGCCTATTAGGATTTTGTCGCCGCTAAAGCGAGTGGGCAAAAGAGGCGAGGGCAAGTGGAAAAAGATCAGCTTCGAGCAGCTCATAGAAGAGGTCGTCGAGGGCGGGGATCTTTTCGGCGAGGGGCACGTGGACGGGCTTAGAGCCATACACTCAGACGAGCTCATCGACGAGGCAAATCCAGAATACGGCACCAAGCGCAATCAGCTTTTGAGCTTTTATCTCTACGACGGACGCTCGGATATCGTCGATCGCTTTATAAAAAAATCTTTCGGCACTATAAATCACTATTCCCACGGCGGTATCTGCGGCGGCGGTTTTAGAGTGGGCGGCAAGATCGCGCATAATGCAAAGGGCTTTGCCCACACAAAACCCGACTACGAAAACTCCAAATTTACCATCTACTGGGGCACCTCGCCGGCAAACGGCGGAAATCCGTTCCAAAAGCAAGCCAAAATGGTCGCCCACGCAAGAAGTACAAACGATGACTTCAGCTATGCGGTGGTAGATCCGACGCTCACAAACGCCGTCAAATTCGCCTCCTCCAATAAAGGCCGCTGGATCGGTATAAAACCGGGCACCGACACTGCGCTTGCTATGGCGATGATACGCTGAATCATCGAAAATGAAAAATACGCCGCAAACTACCTCATGCAGCCAAATTTAGAACAAGCAAAGCTAGCAGGCGAGATACACTGGTGCAACGCCACCCACCTAGTCATCACGCAAAAAGGCCACCTAGACTACGGTAAATTTGCGCTTGTTGGCGACGAGTGGCAGGTCTGCTCTCAAAGCGGCAAAATCCAAAGCTACAAGATAAACGAGCCGGCCAAGCTCTACTATAAGGGCAAAATTTTGCTTAACGGCAAAAAAGTCGAGGTTAAAAGCTCGATGCAGCTGCTAAAAGAATCAGCCTATAAACACAGCCTCAAAGAGTACTCTAAAATTTGCGGCGTGAGCGTGGAGGATATATTGTGGCTATGCGAAAATTTCACCAAAAACGGCAGGCAGGTCAGCACCAACGTCCACGGCGGCATGATGCACACGCAAGCAGCCATGAGCACGTACGCGATATTTTGTCTAAACACACTCATGGGCACCTACGGCTACAAGGGCGGCAGTGTAAACGCAAGCGCGGGCACTCATGAGTTTTTAAAGGGTAGATACGATCTAGAGAGCTTCGAGGGCGCATACAAGCCAAACGGGCTAAATTTATCCCGCTCGGGCAAGTATTACGAAACGAGCTCGGAGTTTAAGCGCAAAGTCGCAGCCGGCGGTAGCGGTTATCCTGCGCAGCAGCCGTGGTATCCTATCTCGATGCCGCTAGTAAACGAAACGCTCACCAGCCACGCCGCGGGCTATCCGTACAAAGTAAAAGCGTTTATAAACTACATGACAAACGTGATCTACGGGCAGGCGGGGCTCGAGGCCGCGGTGCTTGACGCGCTAAAAGATAGCAAAAATTTACCGCTTTTCATCGGTATCGACGCCTTTATGAACGAGACCAACGCCTATGCCGACTATATTGTACCA
>CALIWP010000241.1 GCA_938046705.1 uncultured Campylobacter sp.
TCAGGACTACAAAAACAAAGAAATCATAATCAGCGACGACAACTCAAACGACGGCACGCGCGAGCTTGCGCAGAGTTACGTCGCTAAATTTGACAACGTAAAATACGTCTTAAACCAAACTTACGACCGCGGCCCAAACGGCAATAAAAACAACGGCTTTGATCACGCTAGCGGCGATGCTTTCGTGATACTAGACGACGATGACCTGCTGATAGAAGGCGCCATAAGCAAGATGGCGGCCGTGCTAGAGCAGGGGTATGCTAGCGTATGGGCGAACTGTTATTTTGAGATTGACGGCGAGCCTACGACGAAATTTTCGGGATTTGGACTAAATAAAAGCGGGGAAATTTCGCCGCAGGACTACTACGACGGCAAGATAACGGGCGAGTTTTTGATAATGTTTCGCCACGACGCCATCGGTCAGAGGCGCTTTGAAAAGGGGCTTTACGGTAGCGAAAATACGCTTTGGATTTATCTTTTTGACCTTCCGGCTTACTATCTACACGATGCAGTGCGTATTTACCGCTTTCACCGCAGCGACAGCGTCACGATAAACTCGTTTAAGCGCCCACTTTGCATCATGAAAGGATATGCGATGACCGCGGAGCTTATTTTACAAAAGATCGCCGAGAAAAACGCTCAAGCTAGCGCAAGCGGCGCAAATCTAGCCGAGCCTAAATTTCGCGTAAACGATGCTCATATCGCAATCCTATATAAAATGGCGGCGTATTATGCTAAATTTGGCGGCGAGTACAAAAAAATGTACGAGTATCTTTTTAAAAGCCTCAAATTTAAATTTACTAAAGAAGCGCTGGCGATGCTGATCTTAAGCCCGTTTCCAAAGTCTATGATTTTGTTTTTAACTAAAATTCGCGTTTGGATATACAAAAAAACGCGCGGCGAATGAAAAAATTAGCCGTTTTTCTCTACTCGATGGGGCCGGGCGGCGCGGAGCGCGTGGTCTCAAATCTACTCCCCGCTCTGTGCGAAAAATACGAAGTTCATCTCGTTTTGATGAGCGAGGTCGTAGCCTACGAGATACCAAGCGCGGTAAAAATTCACTTCCTTGAGCGCTCGGACCCCTATGAAAGCGGCGTAAAAAAGCTTTTTCGACTAGCTTTTGCGCTACCCTCTTTGGCTCTAAAATATAAAAAACTTTGCGAAAATTTAGGTATCGACGCGCATTTTGTTTTGATGAACCGTCCTTGCTATGCGGCTCTTGCAGCTAAAATTTTAGGCCTAAAAGGATGGATGGTTATAAGCGAGCGCAGCTGCCCGTCGGTCATCTATAAAAGCGGCCTTAGCGGATTTGCCAATAGAATTTTGGTTAAGGCTCTTTATCCTAGAGCCGATCTGATTTTAGCCAACGCGCAGGGAAACGCCGAAGATCTCGTGCGAAATTTCGGCTGCGACAGGGAAAAGACGAAAGTGCTATATAATGCGGTCGATTTGGCTGCGATAAAAACTCTTGCCGATGAGCCGATAGAGGGCAAATTTAAGCCGTTTTTTCTAAATATCGGACGGCTTGATAGTGGTAAAAATCAAGCAATGCTAATAAAAATAATCGCAAAT
>CALIWP010000242.1 GCA_938046705.1 uncultured Campylobacter sp.
GCAAGGCACGATATAGTCGTCTTTTGCGGCTATTACTTTTATTAAATTCGCCGCCGATTTTATCTTTTCGTAGGCGATTTGCGGCTTGCAAAACTCATCTAAAATCGCAAATTCCTTAATCGGCTCGTCAAACGGCGATATGAGGACTAGACCGCCAAATTTTGGCAAATTTGCAAAACCGCTAAGAAAATTTAGGCTAGTTATCGTGCCAAGGCTGTGAGCGATGATAAATGAATTTTCGCCTAAATTTATGTTTTGTTTCATCGTTTCTAGCCACTCGTTTAGCTTTGGTGTTTGCGGATTTGGCATCTTTAAAATTTCCACCTCGGCAATGCCGCGCATATTTTCTTTAAACCAACCAAACCAGTGGCTTTGCGGCGAAGCGTCGTAGCCGTGAATGATGTAAATTTGCTTTTTCATTAAATTTGCCTTTTTGAAAAAATACGCGAATTATATACAAATAAAATTAAAATAATTTTTGACGGAAATCGCAAGAATACTTTTTAAGTTATAAATTTAAGTAAACTGCGGATTAAATATCATCATACGTTAGAATTTGATATTTATAAATTTGGCAAATTTGAAGTTAATTTTAAGCTTTTCTCCTAAAAAACGAAATAGTCGTTATCAATTAAAATTTATATTGATACGAAAAATTTACGTATAATTTACGTTGATTATTTAAGATTTTGGCAAATTTATTTCAAAAAGGGAGAAAAAATGGATACTTCGAGGCGAAATTTCTTAAAAGCATCCACCGCCACGGGCTTGCTTGCTATGACTTACGCGCCCGGTACTTTAGGCGCCGTCGGCGCCAAAGCGCTAGAAGGCGGCGATAAGACCGTTTATAGTTTTTGCGAGATGTGCTCTTCTCGCTGTCCTATCGAGGCCAAGGTCGTAGATGGCAAAAACGTCTTCATCCAAGGCAACGGCAAGGTAAGCGGCACGGCGACGTCCGTGTGTGCAAGGGGTGGCAGCGGGCACAATCAGCTCTACGATCCGCAGCGCATCGTAAAACCGCTCATCAGAGTAGGCGAGCGCGGCGAAAACAAATGGCGCGAGGCGGGCTGGGACGAGGCGCTTGACCTAGTCGCTAAAAAAATGCTAGAAATCAAGGAAAAATACGGGCCGGAGAGCTTTGTATTTACGGCAAAATCAAGCCAAACGCACAAGCTAATGACGACCTTTGCTAGCGCATACGGTTCGCCAAACTGCTTTTCTCACTTTTCCTGTTGTCCGATCACCTATCAGATGGTTTGCGAGCATATGTACGGCGATGCGAAGCTAAAAAGAGACTTCGGCAACGCAAAATACGTCGTAAATTTCGGGCACAATCTCTTTGAAGGCATTGTCATCGCCGACGCTAAAAAGCTAGCTAAAATGGCCGCAAAAGAAGATACCAAGCTGCTGGTTTTGGATCCGCGTTTTAGCGTAGTGGCCTCAAAAGCCGACGAGTGGCTGCCCGTAAAACCGGGAACCGATCTGGCATTTGTTTTAGCGCTCATCCATACGTGGATCAAAAACGGCACTTACGATAAAGATTTTATAGAGAAATTTACGATCGGATTTGACAAAGTCGTAGAAGCGACCAAAGACACCACTGCGCAGTGGCAAGAAAATATCACGGGAATACCTGCAAAAACGCTCGAGCGAATCGCTGGCGAAATCTGGAAAGCCGCACCTAAAGTCATCATCGACTTCGGTCACAACACCACTACGACTAGAGCCGAATACATCCGCACCAGAGCCATAATGACGGCAAACGCGATGATGGGCAACTGGGAGAAAAAGGGCGGAATTTTTGGCGGCAAAAAGGCTAAGCTATATAATACTTTAGCAGGCGAAGAGCTAATCCCAGAGATCACGAACCCGGACGCCGCGATAAAAGTACCTAAAGTGCCTAGAATAGACGCTGCGGGCGAGGACGGACGAAACAAATTCGTCAGCAGAAGCCACGGCGTCTTGATGGAGATCCCGCAAGCCATACTAAGCGAGAAGCCTTATCCCGTAAAAGGCTGGTTTAGCATAAGGTTTAATCACCCGATCAACGTCGCGGGCACGGAAACTACGATAGAGAGCCTAAAAAAGCTTGATTTTATCGTGTGCTCGGATATCTATATGAGCGATTTTGCGATATGGGCGGACGTGATACTGCCCGAGAGTACTTACCTTGAGCGCGACGAAGGCATCGAGGATAAGTCGAGCCAAAAACCTGCCTATATGATAAGAAACAAAGTCGTAGATCCTATCGGCGACACCAAAAACGGCTACGATATCTTTAGAGAGCTAGCTCGCAGGATGAAGATAGACGAGCAGTACTCGGCAAACACGATGGACGAGTGGAGAATCAAACAAGTAAAAGGCAACGCCGAGCTGTTAGCGGAGCTAGTTAAAAAAGGCTACGTCACGTGGAAGGTGCCGGGGATTTTGTTTAGAGAAAAAGATAGCGTAAAAGAATTTACGAAAAAATTCCCTTACGCGCAGCAGTTCGTGGGCGACGACGGGCTGATGGAGTCGCAGGTCAAATTTAAAACCGATAGCGGCAAGATCGAGCTCTTTAGCGAAAAGGTCGAAAAGCAGTTTCCGGGATACGGCTGCTTAAACGCCGAGGGCATGGACGTATTTTTCGGCGAGGAGCTTTGTCTAATGAGCGGCAAAACGCCGATACACACCAACGGCCACACGCAAAACGTCGAATTTTTAAACGACTTGATGAGTAGCGCGCCCGTCTGGATACATCCTAATACCGCGAAAAAATACGGGCTAAAAGACGGCGATAAGATAACCCTTCAAAGCAAAACCGCGAAGGAAAAGGCAAACGTGATGCTGACTGAAGGCATCAGAGAAGATACGCTTTTTGTCTATCACGGCTTTGGGCATGAAAGCGCCGGACTAAAACGCACGAACGGCGTAGGAACAAATCAAAGCAAGCTGCTAGATCCTACCGTGATCGGTCCCGTCGCCTCTACAATGGTGCGAAACGTCGGCGTCAAGATAATAAAAGCGTAAAGGAAAAAAGATGAAAAAAGCGTATAGAATGATACATGACGAAAACCTCTGCATAGGCTGCCAAGCGTGCTCGGTGGCTTGCAGGAGCGAAAACGAAGTGCCTAGAGGCGTTTTTAGACTTCAAGTCCATTCGCAGATAAAGGGCAAATTTCCAAATTTAAAAACCGACTTTAGCAGACACAGTTGCGTGATGTGCGAGGACGCTCCGTGCGTGGCGGTTTGTCCTACGGGAGCTAGCTTTCAGACGGCGGAGGGCATAGTGCTGCTAGATCACTCTACCTGCGTATCTTGCAAATACTGCATCCTAGCCTGTCCTTACGACGCTCGCTACGTCGAGCCAAAAACCGGCGAGATAGGCAAATGTACGTTTTGCTTTGAAACTAGAGTAAGCATTGGCGAGCAGCCTGCGTGCGTGACCGTTTGTCCGACCGATGCTTTGGCATTCGGCGATATAAACGATCCAAACAGCGAAGTAAGTAAAATTTTAAACACTAAAGCTCACTACTATCCTAAAGCCGAGCTTAAAACCAAACCCAAGCTTGCTATGATAGCTAACCGCAAAGGAGGAAGCCATGAATAATATGTGGGGAAGCGTAGCGCAATATAATGAAATTTACTGGCCGTGGCCGATAGCGGTTTATCTATTTTTAGCGGGTTTGTCCGCAGGCGCGATGATGGTTGCATTGCTTGTTAAGTGGAACTACCACAAAAAACAAGACGGTAGCATCTGGGACGCAATGGTAAAGGCGGGCGCTCTAGTAGCTCCTATAACGATTACCGTGGGCCTTGCGCTTTTGGTGCTTGACCTTGGCAAACCGCTTAGTTTTTACTGGATTTTGATTAAGTATAACTTTGGTTCGGTTATGTCTATCGGCGTTGCGTTATTGCTGCTTTATACGCCGCTGGCTTACCTTTTTGCGGTAATTATTTTTGAAGAAGAGATAGAAAAGTATAAAATTCTAGCGATTTTACGTCCTATTTCTAGGTTGATTCGCTCTTTTGCGCCGCTTTCAAAGATAGTCGAGATGGCGCTTTTCGGTCTTGCGATCGGCGTGGGTATTTACACGGGCTTTTTGCTTAGCGCGATTACGAAGCTTCCGCTTTGGAACACGCCGATTCTACCGATTTTGTTCCTAACATCAGGCTTTAGCTCAGGCGTAGCGACAAACATCCTAGTCGGTCTTTTGTGCTTCAAACACCTTCTTAACGAAGACAACGTGAAGTATCTTTTGGTTATGGACTTGCGCGCCGTACTTTTTGAGATACCGCTTATAGCTATACTATTTTTGGGACTATATTTTGAGGGCGGAGCTAGCGCGGTTGCCGCTAAACAAGCTCTAAGCACCGGACAATACGCGTTAATCTTTTGGATAGGCGTCGTGGGTATCGGACTTTTAACGCCTATCACCATAGCGCTAACGGCTCTTAAAAATCACGCTTATAGAGTGGGCTACATCATAGCAAACTCTCTTGTGGTTATCTGCGGCGTCGTTATGCTAAGATACTACATCGTTTATGCGGGTCAAGTTTTCACGGGCGCGTGAAATTTAGGCTAAACTAGACGCACTAGGCTCGGCAAACTCGCCGAGCCTTTTTAAATTCAGACGATCCAAAATCATTTTTAGCTATCATCTCCCTTAAAATATTGCGATAAAATTCGGAGAATTTATGAAAATTTTACTGCTTGAGGACGACTTCGTATATCGTGAGAGCGTTAGCGAATATCTAGAAAGCCTAGGCTACGAGGTCGATGAGGCCGCCGACGGCAAGGTCGCCTGCGATAAGATAGCGGCGGGCTTTTATCACCTGCTGATCCTTGACATCAAGGTCCCGCATATCAGCGGACACGAGGTGATAAAATACGCCAAAGATATCGGCTGCGAAACGCCCATAATGATAATGACCTCGCTCGTGGATATAGACGATATGGCGGTCGGATACGAGCTGGGCTGTAACGAATACCTAAAAAAGCCCTTTGAGCTAGCCGAGCTAAAATTTAGAGTAAACGAGCTAATGCGAAAATATCACGGCAGAGACGATAAAAACTTAATCGCGATCGATGAAGACTTTAGCCTAGATACTGCCAAAAAGCGGCTCAAATTTAAAGGCGAGCCGGTTGAGCTAAGTACGAGAGAATTTGCTATCATCGAGTGTTTGCTCTTTCATAAAAATAGCTTCGTAGGCATCGAAAGGCTACGCGCCGAGGTGTGGAACGACAAGGAAATCGACCCCGCAGACGTACGCATGCATATACTAAAAATCCGTCAAAAAACGACTCCAGAGTTTATAAAATCATCGCGCGGACTAGGCTATAAGATAGATGTTTCAAAACCTTAAAATACCTATTTTAGCCACTTTTATCATCATGGCTTTGTTTATATTTCAAAGCTACGAGATTATAAATTTAAGCTCCAAAGACGAATACTCGAAAAATATGTTCGAGCTGCTGGAGTATGAGGGCAAAATCCGCAAAGCGCTCGATAAAAACGAGACTTTGCCTATTTCGCTCACATATAGATACGGCGTTTTTGATCTCAAAGAAAAGCAGATCGTCTCAAATTTGGACGCGCGTCCGAGCGATTTAAAATTTATCACCAGGCAAGAAAACGGCCATCTTTTTTACAAAACCTATTTTCGCGCGGACGGCGAGTTTTATTATCTCGTGCTAGCCAAAAAGCAAAACGCGGCTAGGATTTTATTCGTTACGGCTCTAACTCTTGCCTTTGCGCTCGTGGTCGTATTTTTCGCGCTTTATTTGTCGTTTGTTAGCGGTATAAAGCCATATAAAGACGCTAAAAAATATATGAATAACTTTTTTAACGACGCGATGCACGAGCTAAAAACGCCGCTGGGCGTCATCGGCATAAACCTTGAAATGCTGGGCCTTGATAACAAATACGTCACCCGCATGCGTTCGGCTCTAAAACAGATGCAAGTTACCTACGAGGACACCGAGTACTACATCAAGCGCGGATATATTTTATTTCCGCCAGAGATTTTAAATTTGAGCGAATTTAGCCTCGAGCGAGCGCGGTACATGCGCGGTATCGCGATGGCAAAAAATATCAAAATTTACGACTTCGTCGAGCCAAATTTGCAAATTTTCATGAGCAAGATAGAGGCGGGCAGACTGATCGATAACAACCTAAGTAACGCCGTAAAATACAGCCGCGAAGGAGGAATAATAAATTTGCGCCTTTTTGAAAAAAGCGGCAAAATCGTGCTCGAGATCGAGGATGAGGGCGAAGGCATAAAAGACACGAGTAAAATTTGGAAACGCTACGTTAGAGACGAGGGCGTGCAGGGCGGCTTTGGACTAGGGCTAAATATCGTGCAAAGCATCTGCGTGAAAAACGGCGTGGAGTACGGCGTAAAAAGCGAACTGGGCAAAGGCAGCATCTTTACCTACAAATTCTCGCCGTACTCAAAAAGCTTGCTTGATTAGTCGAACCAAACGCCGAGTTTTGCTAAATTTCGCTCTTTTGAGTCGGAGTTAAAATAAATCACGAAATACCCCACGCGCTCGCCCTTTGCGTCGTTCATCGGCTGGACGGTAAAGGCGTGCGAATCCGTCTGATAAAATCCGCCGCTTTTAAATTTGATATCCTTTAGCATCGGTAAGACGTTTAAATTCGCGTAGCTCTTATTTACGAA
The DNA here is from genome assembly GCA_938046705.1 of uncultured Campylobacter sp. Next base: position 6,664 of record CALIWP010000242.1, read on the forward strand.
ATGAAAGCCGTCGATGATGTTTTCATCGCTGCTGTTTTGATAGGGTAGGTCGCCGCCGGCGTCGAGTAGTACGAAAAGATCAAGCCCTTGCTGCGAGAAAAAGTCGCTCAAATGCTTAAAATCAAGCAGTACCTCGATACTGCCGAGCATCTTTTTATCCTCAAATATCGGCGCGACCGATCTAATAAAAACACCAGCGCGACCGACCTCGATGCCTGCTGCTACGCCGTTTTTAGCCTCGGCTAGCAGGTGGCGAAAGCTCGTTAGATCGTCGTTATATAGCGGTATCCAGCTCCTAGCAAAGCTCCTCATTTCAGGCGTGTGGATGTGAAATTTGGCATTTTCGTAAATCGGCACCTTGCTTAGCGTTTTTGTAAATTCGCCAAGCGTCTCTAGGCACATTTGGCGGTTATTTTGGCTCATGCATTTTTTCACGTGCTCGTTTTGCGCTAGCAGCGTAGCTACCGTCATCGCGGAGAGTTTTTCTTCTTCGATATTTTTATTTAAAATTTGCGTTTGAAAGTCGAGAAATTTTTTGATATTTTCCGTCTGCGTCTGCTCGTCCCAGCGCGCTTTATAAACTGCTAAAACGCTTGCTACTACGAGGATTGCGAGCGTTAGAAGTATCTTTTTATTCACGGGCTCTGCCTAGCTCGCGCGCTAAAATTTGAGAAAATTCGGCAAAATCAGGTAAATTTAGCTCACCCTCGCGCTGCTTTTTGCCCCACATGGACTCCGGGAAAAAGCTATCGCTCTCAAACCTCGCCATCACGTGAAAATGTACGCGCGGCACGTAGTTTGCAAAGCTTGCGATGTTTATTTTTGTTGGATTATAAAATTTTCTCATTGCCTTTTCGGTCGTTAAAACCGCCTCAAATATCCTTTTTTGCGTCGCTTTATCGCAGTCTGTTAGCTCCTTAAACGGCGTTTTGGTGAAAATTTTTACCCACGGGATTTCGCTCGTTTCTAGCTCGACAAAAATCAGCTCGTCTTCAAAAATCATTTTAAGCTCCTTTTTGATAGCGATTTTAGCCAAATTTGAATTTTAATCTTTTTAAATTTATACTTCAGGCATTTTGGCTTCGGCGCTTTACGGCGGTAAATTTATAAAATTTGAAAGGAAATTTGAGCTTATGAGACGTTTGATTTCGCTAATATTTTTTGCGACGCTGGCTTTTGGCGGTGAGCTGGCCGACCTTAGCAAAGAGTGCAAGAAAGGAAACGACGAGATTTGTAAAAGGCTCTCGCTCGCGATTAAAAACTTAGAGCTTGCCTGCGATGAAGGCGGCGAGAAAAACGCGATGTATTGCGCGGGGCTTGGGTATTTTTACGAATTTGATAAGGTATTTACGAAATCCGTAAGATATTATGAAAAAGCCTGCGAGCTGGGCGCGGATAAGGCCTGCGTGTATCTGGGGCTACTTTATCAAAACGGGCAGGGCACGGCGCAAGATCACAAAAAGGCAAACGAACTTTTTGCCAAAGCTTGCGAAAAGGGCGTAGGCGAGGGGTGCGCAAGCCTAGCGTATAGCTACGGCAAGGGGCTTGGCGTCTATCCTGATGGCAAAAAAACGAACGAGTTGTTTGCCAAAGCCTGCAATCTAGGTGAGGAAACGGCGTGCTACAATCTCGCTCTAAGCTACGCGCTAGGTGGCGGCGTAGAAAAGGATGCTGCAAAGGCGGCGCAGATGTATGCGGCCTCTTGCGAGCGCGGACACGTGGGCTCGTGTGCCGATCTTGGGGTTTGCTATTTTAAGGGCGAGGGCGTAGAAAAAGACTACGAAAGAGCCGTTGTGCTCTTTACTAACGCTTGTTCGGGCGCGAGTGCGCTAGCCTGTGCAAATTTGGGCTTTGCCTACGAAAAAGGTATGGGCGTGGAAAAGAATAAAAACGCAGCCAAAGAACTTTACGATAGAGGTTGCAAGCTCGGAGCATTTAACGCGTGCCAGTATCTAAAAAATTTGCGTTGAGATGA
>CALIWP010000243.1 GCA_938046705.1 uncultured Campylobacter sp.
GCTTTGGATTCGGCGCGCGGCGTCAATTTTTGCCCAGGCTCGTTAAAATCAAATAGCGCAGCCCGCGCAGAATCATCCGAAACGGCCGTTTTTGCGGCTTGGTTTGAGGTAGTTGCTTTACTAAACGAAGCAGTTTGCGCAGCTCCGCCCGAAGCGTAAGCTTCTTGCACAGCGGTAGTTTGCGCGCTCCCAGTTGGAACCGCGGTTTTAGGCGATTTGCTTAAAGAATCTGTTTGCAAGATAGCCTTTTCCTCGCGGCTGCCGTCTTGATACGGCGTAGCATTCTGTATTTCTTGCAAATTTTGCTCCCTTACGGAAGCTGTTTTTTGCTCGCTCTTAGCCATCAAATTTGGCACAAATTTAGAGTCGTCAATCGCGTGGCGCGCATTTTCAAATTTAACGTTTTCGTCAAATTTAACCGCCGCACTCTCGCCGCTCTCGTCAAATTTATCATCCTGCAAAAACAAAGTTCCGTCAGGTAAAAGCTCGTCCCGCTCGTATTGGTGCGCAAAAAGCTCGCTTACGTTTATGGCATTGCTGTTTTCTAGGCTTGACGTCCTCTCGTTTACACTCTCGCCGAGCTCCTCGATGCCTGTTATACGAAGGCTCGGCATCACAGCCTTAAAGCTTTGCAAAATCGGCAAAAAAGAGCCGTCAAATCCATCTAAAATCACTCGCATATTTAGCCTTTTTCAGTTTTTTGGAGCGATTTTATCAAATTTATCTTTTGAGCCGTTTTAAGCTCATCCAAAAACCGCTTATAACGAAAAACAAAACCGATGCCGAAGCTAAACAAAATATAAATTTACCGATCTCGCCCAAAAAATATCCCGAATGCAAGCTTAAAACCGCCTTATGAATCGCAAAAGGCCTAGGCATCGAGCTTTTAGCGTCGTCAAACCTCGCATGCCTGATGATTTGCCCCTTGGCGGCGTTTATCGTCATCGTATTTACCTTATCGTCCTCTTCCAGCCCTTTGTCAAAGTAAAATATCATAAAATTTTCGCCGTCTTCTTGCGTGATGACGTTAAAAAGCTCGTAATCACCTCTATCTCGTTTAAAAATATCTATCGCAGTTTGTAAATTGGCTATCTTAGCCTCGTCCTCCAGCGAAAATCCCCTCACTTGCGTAAAGCTCTTTTTTCTGAAAATTTCCTTTTCGCCAAGCGCGTTATTTACGAGCTTTGCCGCCCAGTCGTACGACCAGTAAAGCCCCGTAACACTCATAAAAGCCAAAAATAAACAAAGATAAACGCCCGCAAATCCATGCAGGCTGTATAAAAACGCATAGCCTTTGGCCTTGATTTTTAAAGTAAACGCGCGCATAAATTTAGTTTTAAAACTAGGATAATAGATTATCAATCCAGATATAACCAAGACCACCAAAGCGATAGAACAAATCGCGACGATATGCTTGCCTATAAGCCGTAGCGTCTCGTTTTTGCTAAGTCCAAGGCCTAAGTTAGTATGCAAATTTAACATTAGTCCGATAAATTTATCGCCGAAATTTTCACCCGTTATCTCGCCCGTGTATTGGTTTATAAAATACGACTTAAACTCGCCTTTAGCATTCGTGCCAGATACGCCTATAGCGTGATTTGCGTCCGAGTTAATCTTGTAGTAGCTAAGCGTAAAATTTGGTTCCTTAGCTTTAAAAATATCTAAAATTTCTCTCGCGCTAAGCTCTTTTTCGCCTCGCTCGACGAAGGTTTTTTGCGAGTTTGCAAGGTCTATAATCTCGTCGTGATAGGATATGACCGCGCCACTAAGAGCGACGATAAGCAGCGGCAAAACACAGGCTAGGCTTAAAACCAAATGGACGTTAAACCAAAATTTCTTTTTCTTTAAAAACGGCATCTTTCTCCTTAAATTTAAACTCGAATTTTAAAAACCGGTAGTGGGGCGGCGATCGCTACGCACCGCCTCGCTTAAATACTGCTAAATTTAAAAATTTACGTTAAATCCGAGCCTATATTTAATCCCGTCGGCGATCAAAATTTCATAGCGTCCGGATTTTGTCGTTACGTATTCGTTAAAGATATTATAAACGCTAAAATTTACGCTCGCATTTTTAGTTAGTTTATAGCTTGCGCCAGCGTCAAATAGCGTATAATCCCTTATCTCCTCGTCTCCCGGCGAGCCGTAAACGGCTCTGGTTTTACCTAGATAGTTCATCTGCGTCCAGAAATTTAGATCAGGCGTCGCGTCGTAATCAAGCCCTATTTTTACGGTATGTACGGGTAGATTGTTTAAAGATTTACCCTCGTACGCGCCCGATTTTTGCTTTGATCTAGTGTAAACGTAGCTTGAGTGCAGGGCTAAATTTGATAAAATCTGCCAGTCTGAGGCGAGCTCGACGCCCTTTACTTCGGCTTTGCCGATATTTACGCTCTCCCAGATACCGCGCCTATAGGTCTTGCCGTTATGTACGCAAGGAACGCCCGGGCGTGCGACGCAAACGGGCTTCGTGCCTAAACCGTCTTTTATCCGAGTATAAAACGCCATCGCCGAGACGTTAAGGCTCTCGTCCCCGTACGCGACGCCCGCCTCGTAGTTTAGGCTGGATTCGGGTTTTAGGTCGCTTTTGCCCAGCTGTGCTCCCATACCGCCGGCAAAAGGCAGAGCAAGCCCGTCGGTTCGCATCTTGATATCTGGCGTCGAGTAGCCTGCCGACACGCCGCCTTTTAGCGATAAATTTTCGCTTAGATGATATACGGCATAGCCGCGCGGCGATACGTGTCCGCCGTAGTCTTTGTCGTGATTGTATCTTAGGCCGGCAGTTAGCGTGAGCGCGTCGGTTACGTCAAAATCGTCCTCGCCGTATAGCGAAAAATCATATCTCTTTATGTTTGCGGCATCGGCCGTCGTTGCCTTTTCGTTTAGCCTTTCTCTTCTGTATTCAGCCCCCAGACTTAGCGTGTTGTTATCAAAAAAATACGTTCCCTTGGTATTTAGCGTCGTCGTTTTTAGCGTGAGGTCTTGTTGTCCGCTTTCTTTCATATGATCGTGGGTTAAAAAGCTTTCAAGCAGCAGTTTATCGTATTTGCCCGTATGCGAGAGCGAGGCGGTATATCCGCTCATCTTCTCAAAAGCCACGCTCGAGTTATCGCTAGCCGTGCGGTTTAGCGTCTTGCCTTCAGTGCGCTCGTATTTATTTACTACGCGGCGTAGATCCAGCGCTATTTCGTCGTTTTCGGTGGCGTTATACATTATTTTCGTACCAAAATTTACGTCCTCGTTTTTGCGGTTCGTAAAGGCTCGCTCGTCTTCAAATTTGTGAAAATACCGCCCGTAAAGCGCGATTCCTAGCACGTCCGGGATCACTGCGCCGTTTGCGTAAAAGCCGGTTTGGTAGTCGTCGTTTATCCCGCTTTTGCCAGCAAGCGTGTAGTAGCCGTTTACGTTACCGCTAAATTCGTTTGAAAAGCCCTTGGTGATAATATTTATGACGCCTCCCATCGCATCTGAGCCGTATAGTGAGCTCATCGGCCCTCGCACGATTTCGATACGCTCGATCGTGTTTGCCGGCGGGAGGAAATTTTGAGCGCTACCGACCGCGCGAAGCCCTCTATACGCGCTATCGCTAGTTGCAGGGCGGCCGTCTATTAAAATTTTAGTGTATTTTTGACCAAGGCCTCTCATCGTGATACCGCGTCTGCTAGCCGCCCCCAGCGTCGCGCCGAAAGCGCCCGGAGCGTCTTTTACGACGCTTTCTATATCTTGATGGTTGCGCCTGGCTATCTCTTTTTGCGAGATTACCGAAACGGAAGCGGGCGCGTCTTTGATATTTTGCTCAAAACCCGTCGCGCTAGTTACGGTAACTTCGTTTAGTTTTACTTCATCGGCCGCCTGCGCGCAAGATAGTACCAAACAAGCTAACATAGAAATTTTAGGCATACTTTTCATCTTTAAACTCCTTATTTAAATTTAAACCCTATTTTACTATAATCAGATAATTATTATCAATACTTAGGCAAACGGTAGAGGGATTTTTATCAACGCTAAAAGGATAAAAGCAAATGAAAGTCGAATTTAAAGATATTTTACGAGCAAACGAACAAGAAATCGCGCAAAATTCGGTGCGCTACGGACAAAGCGCGTGGCAAGAGCAAGATAGAAAATGCAAGGTCGAGTTTTTTAAAGGCACAAGCGGCGCAAGCTACTGCAGGAGCGAAATAATCTGCAACAAAAGCGTAAAAAGACGGCTTGAAAGGAGCGCTGGCTACTGCTTTTTGCTCTTTAACGACGCAAGAGCGGACGCTGGGCTTAAGGCGGGTAAAAAAACTTTTTGCCTAAAGGCCGGAGAGTTTTGGATGGGGCGCGTGGATAGCGGATTTGAGGGCATTTGCGAGTATCAAAGTAGCAGCTACGCCGGGCGATGCATCGTGCTAAAAAACGAGTTAGCCAGCGAGCTAGCGGCATTTAAAAATCTAGGCGAAGAAAACGAAATCTGCATCCAAACGGCTAAGATAAATTTAACCCAAAGCCTGATTTTGCGGGAGCTTTTAGCCGCGAGCGAGTTTGAGGGCAAGATGCGAGAAATCTTCATGGAAGCTAAAATTTTAGAGCTAATCTACAAAAGCTTAGGCGCGCCTAAAACGCCCGAAGCCGATGAAAAAAAGCGCGATTTTAGCGACGAATACGTAAAAATTTTAAATAAAGCAAGGCAAATTCTACTAAGCGACGTCCAAAATCCGCCCAGCATAAAAGAGCTAGCCAGAGCGTGCGCGACGAATGAATTTAAGCTAAAAATGGGCTTTAAAAGCTACTTTGGCGATACGATCTACGGGCTGCTAGCGACCGAGCGACTAAACGCGGCGAAAAAACTTTTAGAGAGCGGAGACGTCTGCGTAAGCGAAGCCGCAAAAATCGTCGGATACGCCAGCGCTCCGCACTTTGCAAAGATTTTTAGAGAAAAATTCGGCGTTTTGCCGACGCAAATTTTAAAACAAAAGAAATTTTATACGTAAATTTAACGCTTGCAAATCTTTGCGGACGTTAAATTAAAATCAAATTTAAACGCATCGGCGCGACTTTTTAAATTTAACGGGCGGCAAAAATGGCGGTAAATTTTAAAATTTAAAAGCGTCAAATATCTTACTCAGGGTCGGTTTTGCGCCTAAATCCGGCCTAAATTTACCGTAGACCGGCACGCAAGCTTGCACAAAAGCAAAATATCAAACGCCGCGCGATAAATCAATAAAATCTGCTAAAATACGGCAAAAACAAAGGTCAAAATGCTTCTTTACGTCCACATCCCGTTTTGCGAGAGCAAATGCCCCTACTGCGCCTTTGGCTCGGTGGTGGGCAAACGAAATTTAACGAGCGCGTATTTTGACGCGATGATTGCTGATTTTAGGGAGCAAATTCTAAAATTTGACGTAAAAAACGGCGAGATCGAGACGGTTTTCATCGGCGGAGGGACGCCAAGCGCCGTGGACGGGGGCTACTACGAGCGGCTATTTGAGACGGTCGCGCCATATCTCGCGGTAAACGCCGAGATCACGACGGAGGCAAATCCAAACTCTGCAAGCAAAAAGTGGCTCTCGCAGATGAAATTATACGGCGTAAATCGCGTGAGCTTCGGCGCTCAGAGCTTTTTTGAGGATAAATTAAAATTCCTCGGGCGTATCCACGACGCGAGGCAGATCTACGAAGCAGTCGCAAATGCCAAAACGGCGGGTCTAGAAAATATAAATGTCGACCTCATCTACGGCACGAAGCTAGACACCAAAAAACGCCTCGAGCAAGAGGCTCAAAACGTCCGAAATCTAGGCGTTTCGCACGTGTCGGCGTATTCGCTAACGCTTGAAGAAAATACGCCCTTTGCCGGCAAGATAAACTACGCAAAAGATAGCCCCAGGCTGGCGAAATTTATGATAGAGCGAATAGAGGAGACCGGGCTAAAACAGTATGAAATCTCAAATTTCGGTCAAATTTGCAGGCACAATCTAGGCTACTGGCAGGGCAAAAACTACCTTGCCATCGGTGCTTACGCAGTCGGATTTTGGCGAGATCATCGCTTTTATAACGCTTCAAATTTAAACGCCTACGTAAAAAATCCGCACGCTAAAAAAATCGAAAATTTAAGCGCGGACGAGCTAAATTTAGAGCGGATATTTTTAGGCGCTAGAAGCATCGTGGGCATCTGGCAAAACAGCCTAAACGCCGAGCAAGAGCAAAGAGCGCAGTTGCTAAAAAATAGCGGGAAATTAAAATTTAAAAACGGGCGATATTACGCCAAAAATTTCCTCACCGCGGATGAAATTTCTTTATTTATCGCAGGCTGATTTATGCAAATTTGAGATAAAAAACGCTAAAATGAGCGCTTTAAAATAAAATTTAGGATAAAAAAATGTTTGGCATGAGCTTACCCGAGATCATCGTCATAGCCGTCATCGCGGTGCTATTTTTGGGGCCCGATAAGCTTCCTAGCGCGATGGTAGAGATAGCGAAATTTTTTAAAACCGTCAAAAAAACGGTCAATGACGCAAAAAGCAGCTTCGATCAAGAGATAAAAATCCAAGAACTCAAAGAGGACGCGAAAAAATACAAAGAAAGCATCGCAAAAACCACCGAAACAGTGCGAAAAAAGCTTACCTTTGAGGAGCTCGACGAGCTCAAAAAAGGCGTAAACGACGTCACTAGCGGCATCACGGACGGCCTAAACGACGTAAAAAAGAGCGTCGAAGCGGTCAAAAACCCGGGCGAAGCGGTCAAAAACGCCGTTTTAGGCGATAACGAGAAAAAAGAGGCGTAATGTTTGAAGAGCTAAAACCGCATTTAGTAGAACTTAGAAAAAGGCTTTTCATCAGCGTCATGACCGTGATCGTGATGTTTGTAGTGTGCTTTAGCTTTTGGAATCAAATTTTAGACTTTATCATCGCGCCGCTGCAAAACACTCTGCCCGATAACCAAAAAATGGTCTTTCTCGAGGTGCAAGAGCCCTTTTTCGTAGCGATGAAGGTGGCGTTTTTTACAGGATTTTTACTCTCGTTGCCGATTATTTTTTGGCAGTTTTGGCTCTTTGTAGCGCCTGGACTCTACGAAAACGAGAAAAAGTACGTAATCCCGTTTGTTATTTCGGCCACTTTTATGTTTTTAGTTGGCGCGGCGTTTTGCTACTACGTCGTCGTTCCTATCGGTTTTGCATTTCTTATAAATTTCGGCCAACAGCTATTTTCCGCGATGCTAAATATCGGCGGCTACGTCGGCTTTTTTACGAAACTGGTCATTGCGTTCGGTATCGCGTTTGAGCTTCCCGTTATCACATTTTTCCTCGCTAAACTCGGCCTAGTCGATGATAAGATGCTCAAAAACTCCTTCCGCTACGCTATCGTCGTGATTTTTATATTTGCCGCGGTTATGACGCCTCCGGATATCCTCAGCCAGTTTTTGATGGCGGTGCCTCTCATCGGTCTTTACGGGCTTTCTATCTTTATAGCCGCCCGCGTAAATCCGGCTAAAAACGAAGAGCCCGACCAGGAAACCGACGAAGAAAAAGAGGACGAATAGTCATGAAACAAGGTAGGCTAGCCAAATGAGTCAAATTTTAAATCCAAACTCGCTTGACGCCTACGACTACGAGCTACCGCCGGAGCTAATCGCCAATTTCCCAACATTTCCTAAAGAGGACGCTAGGCTACTAGTCTACGAGCGAGCTAGCGAAAAAATCTCTCATCTAAAATTCGGCGACTTGCCAGAGATTTTACCGCCTTGCGATATTATTTTTAACGACACCAAGGTGGTGAAAGCTAGAATTTTCGGCAAAAAAGATAGCGGCGGCGAGACGGAGCTTTTGCTAAACTCTCCGCTTGCGGACGGTAAATTTAGCGTCTATATAAAAGGCAAGGTCCGCGCGGGCAGCGTTTTAAATTTCGACCGAAATTTGACCGCCGAGGTTTGCGAGCTCTTTGAGGACGGCTCGCGCACGGTCAAATTTAGCCAAAACGGCGAGCCTTTGGACACGGCCGCGCTTTATAAAATCCTATCTCACATCGGTCACGTGCCTCTGCCGCCTTACATCAAACGAAGCGACACCGAGGATGATGAGAGCTGGTACCAAAGCGTGTTTGCCAAAAACGAGGGCGCGGTGGCGGCTCCGACGGCAAGCCTGCATTTTAGCGACGAGATGATCGCGCGTCTAGCAAAAGACCGCGAGATAGCCTACCTCACGCTGCACGTTGGCGCGGGAACGTTTAAGGGCGTGGAGAGCGAGGATATCACGCAGCACAAGATGCACGCGGAGTTTTACGATATCCCGCAAGATACGCAAAATTTAATCAACTCAGATAAACCGATCCTGGGCGTGGGCACGACGGTGACGCGCTGCGTGGAGGAGTTTGCTAGAAGCGGCAAGTCTAGCGGAGAGTGCAGGCTGTTTTTAAATTTAAACAACAAACCGATCCGCCAAAACTACCTGCTTACGAATTTTCACCTACCAAAATCAACGCTAATCATGCTAGTTACCAGCTTTATCGGACTTGAGCAGACTATGCGGATTTACAAAACCGCCGTGGAGCAAAAGTACAAATTTTACTCCTACGGCGACGCGATGCTGGTTGTATAGCCGTGAGTTTCGCGTATATTTTTCTGATTTTTGCCGCGTTTTATATAGCGGTTTTGGGCGGTTGCTATTTTATGGATAAAATCAAAAGGTCAAATGGCGTGATAAAAAAAGAAACTACGCAAAAAAACGGCACGAGCGAGACCAGCGAATCTAGCGAGGCAAACGCGTTACCCAAAGTCGATATCGCAGGCGGTTTGCTGTTTTTAGCCTCCTCGCTCAACGAGGACGCGCAAAAAAACACGAACTACGTGCTGCTAGACTACGATATTGCCTATCCTAGGCTATTTTACGCAGATATAGCCGCCCTTGCAAAGCTCATCGATGCGATGGCTCAAACTTTCCTTTTAAACGTCTCAAACTCGACCGTTACGATCAAATTTTTGCTCTCAAACTACTATAAAAATAACATCAAATTTACCCTTAGCGTCCACTGCGATCACGACTTTTTTACAGCCAAAAGCACGCCTCGCGTAAATATGAACGCACAAAGCCGCAAATTTTACGAAACGGCAATGGCGCTGGCCGAGCAAAACGGCTCTAGCATTAGATTTGAGTTTGATCACGGCGTACGCATTAGCACCGAGATTTCGCTGCGTCTTTGCGGCGACAAGCTCGATCTCATGAAAAGCTTTAAGATAAAAAATCCCAAAAATTTTAGCGCCCTCGTCGCCGAGCCAAACCCCTATTCATTTAATATCATCAAAAAAGATCTCGAGTTTATCGGTATCGACGTGAAGCCGAGCAACGAGTGGAGTATCGTAAAACGCCACATAGAGGACATGATCTTTCGTCCTAATGTCGTCTTTATCGAGGAGAGCTTGCTACGCGAGATAGATGACGCCCTAGCTACGCTTTTGATAGAAAAAAAGATCGCGCTAGTCGTGCTAAAAACCACGAACGCGGCGGTAAATTTAAACCCGAAAATCCGCGTCTGGACGCTAGTTCAGCCCTATCTGTCCGACACTCTCGTGCGTATCTTAAACGAAGCTTACGAATTTGAGACGCAAAACGGGGATAAAATTTAGCTTTCTGAAATTTTACCCATTTTTTGAGCTTACAAGTCCTTTCATTTCATTTTATAACGCCAAATTTGACCCAAAAACGCTAGCGCCAAAATGATATAATAAACCAAAATATCGGAGGCGAAAATGAATAAAATAACCTGCATCTGCCTAGGCGTGCGAAGCATGCAAAGGGCGCTGAAATTTTATAGAGACGGCCTAGGATTTAAGACGGATTGCAAAGACGACGACCCGCCGGTATGCTTTTTTAATACGCCCGGAACCAAATTTGAGCTCTATCCCTTGGACGCGCTGGCGCGAGATATCGACGAGAACGATCCGCCCAGAGGCAGAGGATTTGGCGGCATCACGCTAGCCTATAACGTAAAAAACAAAGAGGACGTAGCTAGCGTCATAGAGCTAGTAAAAAAGGCGGGCGGCACCATCGTCAAGGAGCCCCAAGATACGTTTTGGGGCGGATACCACGCGTATTTTGCCGATCCGGACGGATACTACTGGGAGGTGGCTTGGGGGCCCGGTTTTAAATTTTACGAGGACGGGCTGCTCAAATTTTAGATCAAAATTTTTGCGGCCGAGGCTTATTCGGAGGCGCCGAAGCCTTTGCGCAAACGTGTAAAATTTAAACTTAAAATTTTATTGCAATCATCGGGCGGGTTTTTGGCTCGTATAATTTGCGGCACCGTTTTTTCGCGCTTTGCTCTAAACATCGGGCGAAATTTTACTCTCCGATGTGATCCGCGGCGTAGATTTTGCGCGAGGGTAAAATTTATTTATACCCCGCCGCTGTTTTACTTGCGCTCGCAGTACAGCTTTGCTCGTATCGCATGCCGCCACGCAAAGCAAGAAAGCGGATATTTCGCGGCGCTTTTGTCCGTGAGCGCGGCGAGGAAAAAGCGATAAGCTCCTAGAAGCTTTGCGCGGCGGCCTCTTTCAAAAACCGTTTGTTTATGGCCGAATTCTTAATGTCGGAGTGAGCTAGAATGATTAAATTTTTCATATTTTTCCTTTAAAATTTTGGTTTGGGCGATAAATTTGCCGCTAAAATCGCAGATAGAACTCCGCTTTGAAATTTTATTTTCAAAT
>CALIWP010000244.1 GCA_938046705.1 uncultured Campylobacter sp.
GACTGTACGAAGTGTCTTGCAATACCTGCTTTATTAGCTTGTTTGAAGCGTCGTAGGTTTTTGTGACGGTTTGAATAACCCTGCCGCCTTCATTATTGCTTAGGGCTTTTACGATCTCGACGTTTGGAGTAGATTTGTCTATCTCGTAGACCTTTGCTCTAGTTTGCCAGCCCGTAGTATTTAGCACCTTTTCGTTTTTATCGAAAAATACTCCTTGTGCGAATTTAAATCCACTATTTTCATCTTGTGCTTTTTCAAAAACGATTCGATATGTTTTTTAGCCGCCATATCTTCGTATTCCCAGCTTGTGGCCTTACCGCCTTCTACGTTTTGAGCTATGGCGTTTTCGAAGCTAGACGGATTAGGAACGGTAAAATCAGGCGTTAATTTCTTATAAATCGAAGTTGCGCCTTCTTTTATCTCTGTAAAGTAGCTTCTGGATTCGACATCTTTTACCTCTATCAAGGTATCGCTACCATCTTGATAGCCCTCTACGCCGTCGGTATTTAGCGCCGTATAGGCGTTAAATTTATTTTCTCCTACATTTTGCAAGAAGTACTGCGCCTTGCCGACTCCTAGCGTAGATAGTTTTTCCTCGATATTTTGCAGATTTACGCCCTCTTGCGCTCTTGTTAGCTCGGTGATGTTTGATGGAAGCGTGATTTTATCTTGAGCGTTGTCTAGTACAGCCATTTTTGCGCCGTTTGATAGATTGTTCGTGTCAGCGTTGATGCTTATTTTTTTCAAATTTGCATTTTCTTGCAGGGTCTGGGCTATATCGAAAGTATCGACTCCATAGCTGCTATTGACCGTATATGCAGCCTTTGACACTAGCGTTACGTCGTCTGAGTATCGTCCGTCGTACGCTCGGTAAACTACTTCGTCTTTTCCGATATCGGCGGTCCATTTCGTATCTAGCGCGCTATCTGTTACTGTGACTTTGCCTTTGTAGTTGAAATTTGGCACAAGAGGGCTTAAGTGTTCTGGCGAGCTTGCGTTTAGATACAACTTGCCTTTGTAGTCCAGATTTTCGCTATCTTTGCTGATCTCAAAGTTTATGTCGGTATTTGCGTATTTTGGATCTGTTTTGCTAGCATAGCTTAGCTTGCCGTCCTCATAGGTTAGAGTGAGCTTTTGTCCGTCGCTTCTTTCTAGTATTTTTTCTTCCAACACTCCTTTGTCGTCAAATTTATCTCTAGTGACGTCTCCTATTTTTGAGACGCTAGGAGTGTATTCTTCTGTTACTTTGTAGCCGTCTTTTTCATAAATTTTATAGGCTGAGATCTTGTAGTCTTTGATCATATTTTC
>CALIWP010000245.1 GCA_938046705.1 uncultured Campylobacter sp.
TTATAAACGACGGTCTGCAATTCCTGCAGGTTCTTCTGTATGCTGCCGTCCCCATCCAAGGAAAACACCGTCCTGCCCGACGCAACCGCCGCTCCGATCGCGGGCCTGGCCGTCATCTCGACTTGGGTCGGGCTTGAGATCTCGCTCATTAAACAAGGCTACGAGCTCATCGGCATAACGAACGTAAACGCTTTTAGTATCTTTGTAGAGACGATGCCGTATAGATTTTACAATCTTTTCATGCTATTTTTTATCGTCTGCACCGCGTTTATGGGGCGCGAATTTGCAGGTATGCTAAAAGCCGAGCGCAGAGCTAGAGCCGGCGAACTGCACCCTAGACGGGACGGAGCTATGATCGAGGACGTCGAGGACAAGACGCTAGAGCCTAAAGAAAATATCAAACTACAAAGCTCAAACGCCGTTATTCCGCTTTTGGTGCTTATTTTGGGCGCGTTCGTTAGCTTTTACTTTAGCGGTTTGGGCGCGCTTGAGGGCGAGGCTCTTGAGAGTGCGAAGGCTCATCCGCTTACGTTCCACACTTTCCAAGCTACGTTCGGCGCTGCCGATGCGTCCGTGGCACTATTTCAGTCGGCTTTGCTAGCTACGGTGGTGGCGATATTTATGGCTGTTTATAGAAAAATTTTAACCGTGCGCGAGGCGATAGAAACATGGGGTAAGGGCTGGAAAACCATGATAACTACGATCATCATCCTGCTTCTTGCGTGGTCGCTAAGCTCGGTTATCAAGGAGCTTGGCACATCTCGCTATCTAGTCGATCTGCTTTCGCAGTCTACGCCAAAGATCGTCCTTCCGGCAGCGATTTTTATGCTGGGTTCGTTTATCAGCTTTTCTACCGGCACCAGCTACGGCACGATGGGTATCTTGATGCCTCTTGCGATACCGTTAGCTAATGCGGTCGGTATGCACGGCGGACTAGAGGGCGACGCCTTGCACGCGTATATGATAGTAAATATCTCAGCCGTTTTAACTGGCGCGATATTTGGCGACCACTGCTCTCCGATCTCGGATACTACGATACTTTCGTCTATGGGCGCTGGGTGTAACCACATTGATCACGTCCAGACTCAGATGCCTTACGCGCTTACGGTTTGTGCGGTTAGTATCTTTGCGGGATATTTCCCGGTCGCGCTTGGCCTAAGCATCTGGATAGTGCTTCCTTTTGGGCTTTTGGTGACGGCTTTGGTTGTTAGATTTGTCGGGCAAAGGGTTTAAATTTGCCCGATAAGTTTTGCAAATTTTTAGGAGAGTGCGGTAGCTGCACTCTTGATATGCCTTATGAGGAGCAGGTTAAATTTAAAACTGATTTTATAAGGTGCGAATTTGAGCCGTTTTATAGCGGCGAATTTGAGTTTTTCGCCTCGCAGAGTGCTGCTTATCGCACTAGAGCGGAGTTTGGGATCTGGCGCGACGGCGAGGAGCTTAGATTTACGATGCACGGCGCTAAAGCTAAGCGCATTTTTATAGACGAATGCCCAAAAGTAGCCGATCCTATCGCAAATTTGATGCCGCGTTTGCTTGAGGCGCTTGCGAAAAATCAAATTTTAAAAGAGAGGCTGTTTGGCGCCGAGTTTATCTCGTGCGCGAGCGGGATACTAGCGACGCTGCTCTATCATAAGCGTTTATGCCAAGCCGAACAGAGCGAGATAGAAAGCTTGGCGCGCGAGTTTGCCGATCTGAGCGTAACGATAGCTGCGAGGGCAAAGGGGCAAAAGCTGCTAAGTAATGAACTAAATTTAGAGGACAGCCTAAACATCGGCGGTAAAATTTATAAATTTACATTCGGCGACGGAGCTTTTATCCAGCCAAACACTGCCGTAAACGAAAAGATGATCGCGTGGGCGAAGAGCTGTGTAGAGCGCGGCGCAGATCTGCTCGAGCTTTACTGCGGGCACGGCAACTTTACCGTTCCGATGTCGGAAAAGTTTAAACGCGTTTTGGCAACCGAGATATCCAAAAGCTCAATCGCAAATGCGCTCAAAAACTGCGAACTAAACGGCGTAGATAACATTAAATTTTTGCGAATGAGCGCCGAGGAGCTGATGAGCGCGTTTGGGCGCGAGCGCGAGTTTAACCGCCTAAGAGAGCTTGATATCTTTAGCTACGACTTCTCGCACGTTTTGGTTGATCCGCCGCGCGCGGGGCTTGATGAGAGCGTGATAAATTTCATCAAAAACTACGAAAACATCGTCTATATCTCCTGTTCGCCGCAGAGCCTAAAGCGCGATCTAACGCAGCTTGCCGCGACGCACGAGGCGGTCAAATTTGCCGTGTTTGATCAGTTTGCAAACACCGCTCACATCGAGTGCGGCGTGCTTTTAAGGAGTAAAAATGCCTAGCGATCTAAGGCAAATTTTATCCTCCGCTAAAAATATCGCGGTCGTGGGCCTTAGTCCAGATGAGAGCAAGCCTAGCAACGAGGTTGCGAAATTTCTAATCGAGCGCGGTTTTAACGTATTTCCCGTCTATCCAAAATTTGATGAAATTTTAGGGCGAAAGGTTTATCGAAATTTGACCCAAATAGACCAAGATATCGACATCGCCGTGATGTTTAGAAAAGGCGAGTTTGCGAGCGAGCTAGTAAAGGACGCCGTCAAAAAAGGCGTGAAAACGCTGTGGCTGCAGCTTGGTATAACAAACGATTCCGCAGGAGCGGTCGCGCGCGAAAACGGGATAAATTTCGTGCAGGATAGGTGTATAAAAATCGAGCTACAAAGGCTTGAGTGTGCTAAATTTGATGGCTAAGCGCGATTTTGAGGTAGCGCCGTAAACGTAGCAGATAGGGCAAAAACAAAAATATAAATATAAATAAAGAAAACGTAAGCAAAAATACGGTAAATAAACGCGCAAGCAAAAGCGACGAAAAGTAAAATTTAAACAAAAACGAAAGGCTAAAATGATCTCTTTAAATAAAATAATCCAAGCCAAGCGCACGATAAGCAGCTTTGTGTACAAGACGCCGTTTGCCTACAGCGCAAAACTAAGCCTCGCCAGCGGCGCGCTCATCTACCTAAAAGAAGAAAACCTCCAGCGCACCGGCGCATACAAGATCCGCGGCGCGTATAATAAAATCGCAAATTTAAGCGCGCAGGAGCGTAAAAAAGGCGTCGTCGCGGCAAGTGCGGGCAATCACGCCCAGGGTGTGGCTATTTCAGCGCGCGAGTTTAAGACGCCGGCCACTATCGTGATGCCCGAGTCCACGCCGCTTTTAAAGGTGCTAGGCACCAAAGATCTAGGCGCCGAGGTTATCCTAAAGGGCGATAACTTCGACGAGGCCTACGCCTACGCCGTTGAGTACGCCAAGCAGCAGGGCATGAGCTTTATTCATCCATTTGACGACGAGTACGTGATGGCCGGACAGGGTACGGTGGGGCTTGAGATGCTTGATGATCTAGCCGAGCTTGAAACTATCATCGTGCCGGTGGGTGGCGGCGGGCTAATCAGCGGCATATCAAGCTGCGTAAAGCAGGTAAATCCAGACATCCGCGTAGTTGCTGTGAGCGCAAAGGGCGCGCCTGCGATGTTTAACAGCTTTGGCGCTAAAAAGAGCATAAACTCAAAAACCGTGCGCACGATCGCCGACGGTATCGCGGTTCGCGACGCGAGCGAGACGACTCTGGCAAATATCCTAGAGTGCGTAGATGAGTTTGTACAGGTCGATGACGAAGAGATCGCAAACGCGATTTTGTTCCTGCTTGAGACGCAAAAGATCGTGGTCGAGGGCGCGGGCGCGGTCGGCGTCGCTAGCATCCTGCACAACAAGGTCAAATTTAAGGCCGGCGAGCGTATCGGCATCGTGCTAAGCGGCGGAAACATCGACGTGCAGATGCTAAACGTCATCATCGAAAAAGGTCTCATAAAGTCGCACCGCAAGATGGCGCTACAAATCACGCTGATAGATAAACCAGGCGCGCTCATGAGCCTAACCGATAGCCTAAAGATCGCAAATGCCAACATAGTAAAGATCGACTACGACCGCTTCTCCACGAGTCTGGAGTACGGCGACGCTAATATCACGATCACGCTGGAAACCAAGGGTGAAGACCATCAAGAACTCATCAAAAAAGTGCTTAGAGAGCATGATTTTAAATTTATTCAGGTGTTTTAAGCTATTTAAATTTGCCTCAAATTTGCGTAAGATTTAAAACCCGTATCTCAAAGGTGCGGGTTTTGCCAAACCGCACCGAATCTAAAAGCTAGCTAAATTTAAATTTACAATCCAAATTTATACCGATATAAGACAACC
>CALIWP010000246.1 GCA_938046705.1 uncultured Campylobacter sp.
GGTGCTGAAAACGATAATCTAACTGACGAATATAATGCGTGGGATTATCCGGACTTGAACACTTGACGCGTTGTCTCTTGCGCGCTTTTTATAGAAACTTCGGCTATGCCGCCGCTTCGCTAGTTTTGTGGAGCTGATAAAATTTCGGCTCGATGAACCACATGTTCTATCTATGCCGAAATTTTATCTCGCTTCTGCTTGCAGCTGCGAGCTTGCGAAGCAGACCCCAAAAATCATCGCAAGATACCGCCGCTTATCACTTTTCATACAAATTTTAAAATTTCGTTATCTATAAATGTTTTTGCATCGTCGCCTCGCCTTTTTGTAGCAAAGTCTTGTTATGATGGTATGGCTCAAAGTAAATCGAAAAATACTTCGCCTTAATTCCCGCGTTGTCTCTCTTTGCTATACGTCGTTGCGTTTAAAATTTGCTTTATTACATATCAAGCATACGCTCCGCCCGCAAATTTCATCCGCGCCTAGTCTAACTTCGCAATACCGCCGCTTGCGTCATTTCGCTCAAATTTAAGTTTCAACTTTGGTAGACTATTTTTACGTCCTTGCTTGAAATTTGACCGCTTGCGCGTTTAGTTTTTGCTCGGTAGCAATTAATTAATTTTTATTTTGTTTAAATATTAAATAATGTTTATTATAATTGCGCTAAAAATCAATGGATGGATAATGCTTTTTAACTCTTACGAATTTATATTTTTATTTTTGCCCGTAACTTTTTTCGTATATTTTTTCTTAAATAAAAAGCGCCTTAGCGAAGCGGCGAAGGGCTTTTTGGTGCTATCGTCGCTATTTTTTTATAGCTGGTGGAACATCGCTTATCTGCCTTTGATAGTTGCTTCCATGATATTTAACTACTCTTTTGGGCTAGAGCTTTGTAAAAATAATCCCAAAATTTCCAAAAAGCTCCTCCTTGCTCTGGGTATCGCGGCAAATTTGGCCTTGCTCGGGTATTTTAAGTACTCCGATTTTTTGATTGGCAACGTAAATTTCGCCTTCGGTACGCAGATAGCGCATCTAAATTTGCTCCTGCCGCTTGCGATTTCGTTTTTTACGTTTCAGCAGATCGCGTATCTGGTAGATAGCGTGGCAGAAGAGGGCGCGAAGCGGTATGATTTTTTAAACTACTGCTTGTTCGTTACGTTTTTCCCGCAGCTAATCGCAGGCCCCATCGTACATCACGAAGAGATGATGCCGCAGTTTGCAAAAACCAAAAACAAAATAATCAACTACAAAAATATCGTTTTAGGGCTTTTTATATTTTCTATCGGGCTTTTTAAAAAGGTCGTTATCGCCGATACTTTCGCCGTTTGGGCGACCGAGGGCTTTGACATGGCCGCGAGCTTAAATTTGATCGAGGCTTGGGTTAAGAGCCTTAGCTACACGTTTCAGCTTTATTTTGATTTTAGCAGGTACTGCGATATGGCGATCGGCGCGGCACTACTTTTTAACATCAGGCTACCGATAAATTTCAACTCGCCCTATAAGGCTTTAAATATTCAGGATTTTTGGTGTAGATGGCATATCACGCTAAGCCGCTTTTTGAGAGATTACGTCTATATCCCGCTTGGAGGCAACCGCAGGGGCAAGGCGAGAACGTACGTAAATTTAGCCGCGACCTTCGTGATAGGCGGCATCTGGCACGGGGCAGGCTGGACGTTTGTATTTTGGGGATGTCTGCACGGCACGGCCCTGGTCGTCCAAAGGATTTGGAGTGAGCTGGGCTTTAGGCTAAATAAATTTGTAGCTTGGTTTATAACCTTTAACTTCGTAAATATCGCTTGGGTATTTTTTAGAGCTAAGGAGTGGGATGACGCGCTAAAGGTGCTAAAGGGGATGTTTGGGCTGGGCGGCGGGCTAGCTCTAAATTCCCGGCTAGAGAAAAAGGTTGGTTTTTTGAGGGAGTACGGCGTTAAATTTGGCGAGTGGAATCCAAATATACAAATAGACAGCACAAACACCTTGCTCTACTACTTGATCGCGGGTTTTGCCGCCTCGCTACTGTTTAAAAATTCCGCGCAAAAACTGCAAGGCTTTAAGCTTGGCGGGCTAAATTTGACCCTTGCCGTGCTTTGTTTTACGCTGGGCGTTTTAAATTTGCACAAAATGTCTCAATTTTTATATTTTAATTTTTAGGAAAGTCGTATGAAATTTAAAAAATGGACGTTTGGCTTTTTGGCCGCGGCGGCTTTGATTTTCGCGTTCGTAGCAGCTTTTAACTACCTGGTCGATCCATACAGGATTTACGATACGGATATCTTTAAAAATAAGCCCAGAGAGGATTTGCAGTCGCGCTTTATGAAGGTTGTAAAGATCCAAAAAATCAGGCCCGCATCGATATTTTTAGGTAACTCCCGCCCTCAAACCGCGCTAAATCCTGCGCATAGATACTTTACACAGCCTGCCTTTAACGCGGCCGTATCGGGAAGCAATCTAAACGAAACTAAAGCCTATCTAAAATGGGCGATAAAGCAGGGAAATTTAAAGCAGGCGTTGCTCGTTTTTGACGACAAGACGATGCTAGGCGGCGGTAGCAAGGCAGATGATTTCGAGGAGTATTTTAAAAATCCTAGCGCGTATAAGATTTTATTTAGCTCTCAAACGCTTCGCGACTCGGTAGCGACCGTCCTAAAATACGGCAAAACTCCGCTTTTTGAGCCTGACGGCAGACGGACCGAGGCGTCGCTGCTAGAAGAGGTGCGAAGAAACGGGGGCTACTACGAATACTCCGTAAAAAAGATAGAGAGCGGATATATGGCTGAACGCAAAAGAGACGAGGTATCAAGGCTGTCTTATGAAAATTTTATCGAGATTTTAACGGACTCTCACGAAAATAACGTAACCCTAGATATCGCGATAAGTCCGCTGCATGCTAGGCTGCTTGAAGCTATGGACTACCGAGTTGGGCTTGACGCGGCATGGTACGAGTGGAAAAAGCAGATAACGGCCGTAAATGAAGAGGTTGCCAAGCGTCTAGGAAAAAAGCCGTTTAGGATAGTGGATTTTGGCGTTTATAACGAGATAACGGCGCAGGAGCTACCTAAAAATGCCGATCAAGTCTCGCCGTACTACTGGGAGGCTAGCCACTATAACGCAAGGCTCGGCGATATGATGCTGGATTTCTTATCGGGGCAGGGCGAGCACGCAGGGCTAGGCGTAGAGATAACTAGCAAAAACATAGACGCGCACATAGAAAATCAAAAAAGCCTGAGAGCTAAATTTATAGATACGCGGGAGTATAGGCGCGAGGTTTTTGGCGAGTAGGTTTTGGGGCGGTAAATTTATTTAAAAGCCAAGATTTTATATAATCCCCAATAAAAATTTAAAGGTAAAATTTTGCAACGATACCCAACAAAACAGATAAAAATTCGCGATGTTTTAATAGGCGGTGACGCACCAATATCCGTGCAATCAATGACATTTTCAAAGACAAAAGACGTAAAAGGCACGCTTGAGCAGATACAAAGGCTATATTTTGCAGGCTGTGATATCGTGCGCTGCGCAGTTTTTGACAAAGAAGACGCCAGCGCGCTAAAACAGATAGTTGCAAGCTCACCTATTCCAGTCGTTGCTGACATACATTTTAACCACACTTATGCCTTAATCGTTAGCGAATTTGTCGATGCTATCCGCATAAATCCGGGCAACATCGGCTCCGCTAAAAACATAAAAGCAGTCGTTGATGCCTGCAAACAGCGAAATTTACCTATTCGCATAGGTGTAAATTCTGGCTCGCTTGAAAAGCAGTTTGAGGACCG
>CALIWP010000247.1 GCA_938046705.1 uncultured Campylobacter sp.
ATTTTCTCGACAAACTCACCGCCACAATTGACGCGATCAACTCCTTTTTGTGGGGTCCGTACTTTCTAATCGCCCTACTTTGCGGCACCGGCGCGTATTTTACGGCGCGCTTGCATCTGGTGCAGATTTTTAAATTTAAAATGGGTGCGCGCAAGCTTTTCGGCAACTTCTCCCTGCATGGCGAGGCTGCGGGCAAAAGCGGCATGAGCTCGTTCCAAGCCGTCGCCACGGCGATCGCCGCACAGGTCGGCACGGGCAACCTGGTAGGCGCCAGCACTGCGTTAGTAATGGGCGGACCGGGCGCGATATTTTGGATGTGGTGCGCAGCGTTTTTAGGCATGGCGACGAATTTCGCAGAGATCTGCCTAGCTCAAATTTACCGCACCAAAGACGACAGCGGGCACATGATCGGCGGACCCGCGTTTTATATCAGCTGTGGATTAAAGAGCCGTTATGCCAAGGTTTTGGCGGCGTTTTTTGCGCTGGCGATCATTTTGGCGCTCGGATTTATGGGAAATATGGTTCAGGCCAACTCGATTTCGGATGGATTTAAGGGCGCATTTGGCATACCGCAGTGGGCGAGCGGACTGTTTTTGGCGGCGATTTGCGCTATGATCTTTATCGGCGGCGTCAAAGCCATCGCCAGAGTCGCAGAAAAGATTGTACCTATCATGGCGATCCTGTACGTCGCGGTCGGACTTGTGATCATTTGCTTTAATCTTGATAAAATTCCCGGCGTCATAGCGCTTATATTCGAAGCCGCGTTTAATCCGTCCGCAGCTTGGGGCGGCGCTACTGGAGCCACGATCGCTACGGCGATGAGATACGGTATCGCGCGCGGACTGTTTTCAAACGAAGCCGGCATGGGCTCGACCCCTCACGCGCATGCCGCGGCTAACGTCAAACACCCGGTAGATCAGGCGGTACTCGGCATCATGAGCGTGTTCGTCGATACATTTATCGTGCTAAACATCACTGTTTTTGTGGTGCTTAGCGCCGACGTGATACATTTTGAAAACGGCAAAGCCGTGCTAACTGGCATCTCGCTCGTGCAAGAGGCCTTCTCGACGCATGTTTTGGGACACGCGGGCGGCTATGGATTCGTGGCGATTTGCTTGTTTTTCTTTGCTTTTACGACGATTTTGGGCTGGTACTACTTCGCCGAGATCAACGTGCGCTATCTTTTTGGAGCCAAATTTGTGCGAATTTTGCAGATATTAGTCGTAGGATTTGTGTTTGCGGGCAGTTTGCTAAAGATAAATTTCGTCTGGGAGCTAGCCGATATGTTTAATGGCCTTATGGTGCTTCCAAACCTGATCGCAATCATAGCGCTTAGTCCCGTTGTAGTTAAACTCCTAAAAGACCACGATGAAGGCAAAGAATACGATCTAAACGAGTATATAAGGAAGGCTTGAGCGGCGTAGTAAATTTTACGGCAGTTGATTTTGCCATAAAATTTGCTTCTTTTTGGCGGGAGAGAAATTTCCCGCACTTATTTATACTTCAAATTTGGTCTACCGACCGACTTTAACGGCGTCAAATTTGAGCCGATTTAAACCCTTTCCGCGGCTTCCAAAACCACGCTTTTTAGCAAATTTACCCCGTTAGCGATATCGCTCCAGCTAGAAAATTCCGCCGGATTGTGACTAATTCCATCTTTAGACGGGATGAAAATCATAGCTGTCGGACAAAGTGCGCTCATATGCATCGCGTCGTGTCCTGCGCCGCTTGGCATGATTTCAAAGCTAAGCCCTAGCTGTTCGGCCTTTTTGGCGATTAGCTCGATGAGGCGGCCGTCCAGCGCGCACGGCTCGTCGAAGGCTAGCTGCTTGATCTCGCATTTGACGCCGCGCTGAGCCTCGATGCGCGAGATTTCAGCCAGGATCTGCTCGTATGCTGCCTCGCGCGTGGCTAGGTCGATGCCGCGCAGGTCGATTAGCAGCGTCGTTTCGCCCGGTACTACGTTCATGACGCCCGGTTTTACCGTGCAGTTGCCCGCCGTCGCCACCACGCCGTTTGCCGCGTTTTCGCGCGCGACGCTCTCGACTGCCAGCACTATCTGCGCCGCCGCGCAAAGCGCGTCGTGGCGGTACTTCATCGCGGTCGTGCCGGAGTGCTGAGCCTGGCCCTGCACGCGCACGCTAAATCTATGCGGCGCGGCGATGGCGCTTACTACGCCGATTTGGATATTTTCGTTATCTAGTAGCGGTCCTTGCTCGATGTGTAGCTCAAAAAAGCTCTCGTAGTTTGGCGTCAAATTTTTAGCCTTTTCGATGCTAGCTAGATCGATGCCAAACTCGGCAAAGATCTCGCTGATAGCGCGTCCCTGAAAGTCGCGTACCTCTTTAAGTTTTTCAAAACCTAGCTTGCCGCACATGACCTTGCTGCCAAGCGTCGCGATATTAAATCTGCTTGACTCCTCGCACTCAAATACGACTAGCTCGAGCGGTCTGCGCGTTTGCACGCCTTCGTCGTTTAGCGATCTAATCAGCTCTAGCCCGCCCAGGACGCCCAGAATCCCGTCAAATTCGCCGCCGTTTATCACGGTGTCTAGATGTGAGCCAAACGCTATCGCCGGCAGCTCAGGCTCGGTGCCGTCGCGCCTAGCAAAGATATTTCCGATCGCGTCTATGCGCACTTTTAGCCCCGCCTCCTTACAGCGCGCGATAAATAGCTCTCTAGCGGCCTTATCCTCGCGCGTGTAGGCTAGGCGGCTCATCCCAGCGCCAAAACTTTCGTCGTTGATCGCGTTTATCTCGCTAAAAAGCGCCTTAAGTCTATCTAAATTTATGCTCATTGCCCGTCCTTCGTATTTAAAATTTACCAAATTCTAGCCAAGAAGCATTAAATTTATACTTTAATATTTTTATTTAATACAATATTTAATTTTTTGGATTTTAGATAATGTTTGGGATCTAAGAGCCAACAAACGCTAACGTTAGTTTTATTAAAATTTAGCGATAAAATCGGCTTTTGAATATAGAATTTACAAATAGATAAAGTAAAAACTTTATACCATAACATACTAAATTTTACTAACAAATTGACCGGTTTGAGATATGATTTTGCAGAAAATATGATGGTCAAATTTAAACAAAAGCAGTGGTTTTTGAGAGGAGCGGTTGGCAACATAAATTTGCCACCTAAAAATCTTTGGCTCGTAGCGTATTTGCTGGCGAGCCAAAGTTAAATTTGAGTGTTTAAACCAGCTGTGCACCCCCGCCTTTTACGACCTCGCCGATAACGTAGCCGTCGGTGTTTGCCAGCACGAAGTCCGCGTTTTCTTTCGGAGCTACGACGATCATACCAACGCCCATATTAAACGTCCTCATCATCTCTGATGGTTCCACCTTTTGTGCGATGATTTTAAAGATTTCGGGCGTGCGTATCGCGGCATGCTCGATCTTTGCACCCAGCCCCTGTGGAAATACGCGCGGTAGGTTTTCCACTATGCCGCCGCCCGTGATGTGCGCGAGCGCGTGGATCTTGTCTTTTAAATTTAAAAAGTCGCCGACGTAAATCCTGGTCGGTTGCAAAAGCACGTCGATGAGCGCGCGACCGCCTACTTTGTCGTCAAATTTTAGCCCAAGCTCGGCGATTACTTTGCGAGCGAGCGAGAAGCCGTTTGAGTGCAGGCCGCTACTAGGAAGCGCGATGAGCGCGTCGCCTTCGCGTACGAACTTGCTGCGGTCGATCTCGTCCTCCTCTGTGATACCCACGGCAAAGCCTGCAAGGTCAAAATCGCCTTTTTCATACATCGAAGGCATCTC
>CALIWP010000248.1 GCA_938046705.1 uncultured Campylobacter sp.
GTCGTTATCTAGGTAAAAATCTATCACTCCGCCCAGCTTTTCTCGCAGGTCTTTTTCATCGTAGATGATAGGCTCGCCAGAGACGTTGGCCGAGGTAGCGATCACGTCACTCTCTAGGTACTCAAAAAGCAAAAGATGAACGCCCGTGTAGGGCAAAAATATGCCGATTTTATTTAGCCCCGGTGCTAAATTTGAGGGAACCGGCGCATCAGATAAGCTTTGCAAAACGACGATCGGTTTTAAATTCGAGCTTAAAAGCCGCTCTTCTTCGGGCGAAATTTGAGCGTATTTTTTAGCGTGCGCGAGGTCTTTGCACATCACGGCAAATGGCTTTTTAGGTCGCTTTTTGCGCTCTCTTAGTAGCCCTACCGTATCCTCCTCTAAACGGCACACCAGATGAAATCCGCCAAGCCCCTTTACGGCTAAAATTTTACCCTCGTTTATGAGACACGCGGCCTGCTTTGCGCTTTCGTTATCCCGTGCCAAAACTCGCCCAAATTTGTCTTTTAGAGCAAGCCTAGGCCCGCAGTTTGGGCATGAGACGGGCTGGGCGTGATAGCGGCGATTTAGCGGATTTTTGTATTCGCCGCCGCAAAATTCGCACATCTTAAACGCGTTCATCGTCGTGTTTGCGCGGTCGTAAGGCAGGGACTTGATGATAGAAAATCTCGGGCCGCAGTTGGTGCAGTTTATAAAAGGATAATGATACCTCGGGTCTGCTGGGTCGTAAAACTCGCGCTCGCAGTCTGCACAGATGGCAAAATCAGGCAAGATGGGCGCGTGTTTTTTGGCTGATTTTGAGGCGACTATCTGAAAGTCGTCAAATTTCGCGCCCTCTAGCTCGGCTTTTCGCATCTCGTCGATACGAGCGAGATTAGGCAGCTCCTCGTGTAGCGCTTTTTCAAACTCTTCTATCTGCTCGTGTGAGCCGCAAAGCGTTAGCTTCACGCCCTCGTCGTCGTTGTAAATTTCGCCTGCTAGGCCGAATTTTAGGGCTAGATTATAAACGAAAGGGCGAAAACCCACACCTTGAACCAGGCCTGAAATTTCATATTTAAAACATCTCTTCAATCAAAAACTCTTTGCTAAATTTGGCGTTTAAACCTGTTTTTAGATACTTTAACGTCAAATTTGCAAGCGTTTTGTTCTCAAAAAGCGAGCCGCAAAGCAGAGCGTTTTGCACGCCAAAATCCTGCTTTAGCGAGTCTGCAAAATCGCTCAAAAAATACGCCAACGACTCGGCGTATCCGTAGCTAAACAGCCTAGCATCGACGCCAGCTAGCCTAAAGCTCATGCCGCTTCTAGCAAATTTAACGACGTCAAAATGCGTTTTGTTTAGCATTTTAAAATCAAGCCTAGGCCCTTTTGCGCCGTTAAAATCGCTCGCGTTTTGCAGTAAAATCTCTCCCGCTTTTTGCGCATCGCTATCAAATCCAAGCAGTACTCCAGCCATACAAAATAGCCCGAAAAAGCCGTTTTGTAAGCCAAGCTCGCCGCACGGCAATCTAAAGTTTTCGCCGTAATTTTGAAGCAATCTCTCGCCGCCCTCCTCGCGCTTTATCTGCGCATAAAGCTCCTCAAAACTAGTGGGCAAGGCGAAATTTAAGACGTTAAAATCATCAAATTTAGGGTAAATTTTAACTTCATCGTCTTTAAACCTGCTTAAAAATATCCTAGCTATCTCGCCCTCTGCGTCAAATTCTTTTTTTGCGAGATTAAAATTCGCTAGACTTTTATCCGCGGCGCCCTCCATCCGGTTCAAATTTTCACGCGAATAATAAATCCTAGAGCCACTAAAAATGTATCCGTTTTCAAGCACCACGGCCTTAAACGGCGGCTTTTGCGCCTTTAAAGCGATAAAATTTACGCCCGTTTTAAAAAGCTTGTCGCAAAGCGCGTAGATGAAAATGTCCCTCGCCGCGCAGACGTCAAAAAATCTAGGAGAGCTTGGGTGATTGCCGCGGTAGATCGCCGTCGTTTTTAGCGTAACGGCGGGCTTTTCGTAGCTTGCTAGGGCAACCTGCTCGGCTTCGTTTGCGATAAAAATTTTGGGTAAATTTTTAAGGTTTGTCGGCATTAAAAGATTAAAATTTTCGTTTAGTTCAGCGAAATTTGAAGCTTCAAATTCGCTGC
>CALIWP010000249.1 GCA_938046705.1 uncultured Campylobacter sp.
TTTATAATTTGAAGTTTGGGATATTGAATTGCTTGTAAAATTTGATATTTTATCTTGATTTGGTTGCCACTCGTGATATGCGGTAAAATTTAAATTTTTACCGATACCGGATGTGTGGCAAATTTACTTGCATTTTTATATAAATAGTCGATAAAATTTGATTCCAAACTCGTTTTTGTCCCTTAAGTAAAATCACCAGAAATTAAGCCGAATTTTATCGTCCAAAATTCGGCTTCAAATCCAAAAATTAAAGCTAAATTTTTGATAACTAACGCGACTTTAAAAGCTATACCTGACGCCATCGCCCACTATGCCCAATCCGCTTTATGAGGATATATTTCCGCAAACGGCTGCGTGGTTCTTATGCTCGGATACTCTGCTGAGCCGACCCGCAGCCAGTACTAAACCATTACGCGGTGCGATAAAAATAGCCAAAGAGAGAAAACCGTCGCCTAATGCTGATAAAATCATCTAGCACCGAGCTTCGTCGAACCTTGTGTGCGCAGAAATACTGCGCGCATACAGAAAGCTCTTTAGGCAAGCGCGTGACGCTACACGGTTTAACAGTTAAGAAATCGGTATTTCAGCTGGCTATATTGGCATAGCAGGCGCGCAAATGACCATGATGCAAAAAACGCGAGGCTAAATTTAAAAATACGCCTTGGTTTAGACAAAAAGTTGCTAATTTTTATAGACCAAAATAGAAAGCCGGCTCTGTTTGCGTCGAGCAACAAGCAAAGTGCAAGGGCTTTTTGGAAGCGAAATTTACACTTGGTAACCCAAGCCCACATAGCATCGTAGCGTACTAATTTTAAATATATATCCGACGAATTCGATTTTAAATTTACATTATTTTCAACCACGAAAAACTTATCCGCATTACTCGCCTAAAATTCAAAATACATTTCAAAAATCGACCATTTATGCCAATTTGAATATCACAAGCAAAGACACAAGATTTGCGGTTTAGGTGCGCCAATTTAAAAGATACTACCGCAAGCACGGTAAACAAAACTTACGGACAAGTTTTAAAATGACACAAAAGACAAATGCCGCAGCTATTGATAAAATCACTTGTCAAAAAGCTTTGAGTAAAATTTTATCGCCATAGTAATAAATTTAAAGTTAGATCGCCTTGCTTACGGCCGATTAAAAGCTGCAAGCAAGGCAAAAACGCCGCGCCGCAAATTTAGCGGCGAGAGAGGTAGTTGGTATCGTAGTTGTTGTTGATAAAGTCTTGGTTTTCCATCATCGCTATATGAAAGTCTCGCGTGGTTTTGATGCCGCTTATGACGAGCTGTTCTAGCGCGACCTTCATCTTGCGTATCGCGCGGTTGCGGTCGGTATCCCAGACGATGAGCTTGCCGATCATACTGTCGTAATACGGCGGGATCGAGTAGTCCTGATAGATGTGGCTGTCCATGCGCACGTTTCGGCCGCCCGGGCAGACGTATTTGGTTATCTTGCCGGGACTTGGCGTAAACGTATTTGGATCCTCGGCCGTGATGCGGCACTCGATGGCATGGCCTTTTAGCGTGATGCTTTCTTGCGGCGGTAGCGCCTCGCCCTGGGCTACTTTTATCATTAGCTCGATGATGTCTAGGCCGCTCACCATTTCGCTCACGCAGTGCTCGACTTGCAGGCGCGTGTTCATCTCGATGAAGTAAAAATCCAAATTTTTATCGACTAAAAACTCAAACGTTCCCGCACCCTCGTAACCGATAGCTTTTGCTGCTTTTATCGCGGTTTCGTGTAGCCTCTCTCGCGTCGCTTCGTCTAGTAGTATTGCAGGGCTTTCTTCGATCAGTTTTTGGTGGCGACGCTGCATAGAGCAGTCGCGCTCGCCGATATGTAGGACGTTGCCGTGGCTGTCGCCGATGATCTGAACCTCGATGTGGCGCGGATTTAGGATGTATTTTTCCATGTACATCGTTCCGTCGCCAAACGCACTCATCGCCTCGCTCTCGGCCGACCAAAACGCCTTTTCGATATCCTCTTCGCGCTCTACCACGCGCATACCGCGTCCGCCGCCGCCGGCTGCGGCTTTTAGG
>CALIWP010000250.1 GCA_938046705.1 uncultured Campylobacter sp.
TCAAATTTGAAGTCAAATTTACAAATTTCGGCTTCAAATTTGAGTCGCCGAGACCCGCACCTTGAAAATGCTAAAATTTAAAGCTCTATACAAAGAAATCAAAGCTGTAACCTCAAATTTAACTAATCCAAATTTAGCGTCTTAAAGGCGCAAGTCTCGGTCGGTAAAATTTAAAAATCAAACCACATAAAAAATACGATTTTCACTTCGCTTGTAAAAAATATATAAATTTTACCTTAAGAAATATTTTTCTAAGGCTAAAGTGTGTAAAATAGTCGCAAAATTTTGAAAAAGCTTGTTAAAAGAGCGAAATTTATACGCAAAATGCGGATTTTGAGAGTAAAATCAGAAAAATTCTTTGAAAGGAAGTTAAATGAAAACTACATCTTTGGCATTAGCCGGGTTGCTTTTCGCGTCTGCGCTGGGCGCAAAGGAGTTCGTATCTATCGGTACGGGAGCGATGACGGGCACGTATTATCCGGTCGGCGGAGCGATATGTCGCCTCGTAAATAAAGACCCGCAGATGAAATGCTCGGTGCAATCAACCGGCGGCTCCGTCTACAACGTAAATAACGTGCTAAAAAAAGAGCTAAATTTCGGTTTCGTCCAAAGCGACGTGGTTTATGATAAATTTAACGGCGTGGGCAAATTTGACGGTAATGGCGATCAAAATCTACGGGCCGTCGTTTCGATCTATCCTGAGCTTCTCGCGTTCGTCGTCTCAAAATCAAGCGGTATCGGCTCGATAAACGACCTCGAGGGCAAAGCGATCAACGTCGGTAATCCTGGCAGCGGTAACGAAATGACTGCGCTTGGCGTGTTTAAGGCATTTGGTTTTGACGAGAAAAAGCTAAAACACCACGGTGTACTCACTGCTGGCGAATGCCCGCACGCGCTAAAAGATAAGAAAATCGACGGCTACTTCTACATGGTCGGTCACCCTACGGCCAACATCACCGACGCGGCAAACTCGCTGCCTATCGACATCGTGAACATCGAGGGCGAGCAAGTCGATAAGATGATAGCTGCGATGCCGTATTTTGCCAAAGGTACGATACCAAAAGGCACCTATGAGGGCGTGGATCACGACGTAAACAGCATCGGCGTTAAGGCTGTACTAGTAACCGACAAGGGCATGAGTGATACTGCGGTGGCTGCGGTCGTAAAGGCTATTTTGGATAACTTCGACGAGTATAAGAGCCTGCATCCCGCACTCGTGGCGGTTACTAAAGAGAGCCTAGTAGAAGGGCTTTCTGCGCCTTTGCACCCTGCTGCCGAGGCTGAGTTTAAAAAAGCCGGTATAATAAAATAAACCAGCTAAGCCGTGCAGGTTAAATTTGACCTGTGCGGCTTATTTTTTAAATTTAAGGGCTTGTTTTTAGTTTTTTGAGGATTTAAAATTTGACGCTTTGCTAGCTTGTTTTTGTACGGCGGCGAGTTTGCTTTAGCCGCATCAAGCGTCAAATTTTAGATTTGGCTCATACGCGCGTTTTTGGTTTGACTTCGTTTGCCGTTTGCAAAACCCGTATCTTTACGGCGCTGGGTTAAATTTGTAGGTAAATTTAAGGCTTAAGCAAAGCGGGTCAAATTTGAGAAACTAAAGCCCAGGTTTATACGGGCAAAATCGCCAAATTTTAGAAAAAATTTAAGAGGTCAGGAAAAGAGCAAATATGGATAAAAAGTTAAACGATACACGAACAAACGCCGAGTCGGCGCAGGAGAAGGAGGAGTTCGTCGAGGTAAAGACGCGCGAGATAAACTCGAACTTTTATATATATTTCACGAGCATTATCTGCTTTGCGTGGTCGGTTTTTCAGCTTTATATCGCGTATTTTCCGATGAACGAGACGATGTCGCGCTCGGCGCACCTTGCTTTTGCTATCTGTTTGCTGTTTTTGCTCTATCCGCTTAAAATTCATAAAAAAGCCCATTCCAGCATGCCGTTTTACGACATCGCGCTTTGTGTTTTGGGTACGCTAGCCGCACTCTACCCGCTCATAGAGTTTTACGCTCTAGCGCAGCGTCCCGGAGACTACACGAGCTTTGATATAGCCGTAGCCTGCGTCGCCGTGATCGTGCTGTTTGAGGCGGGTCGCAGGATCATCGGCCCGGCGCTTCCTATCATCGCGGCGATATTTTTGGCGTATGATTATTTCGGCCAATATATGCCAGACATCATCGCGCACCAGGGCGCTAGCCTAAACAAACTTGCCGGCCACATGTATCTTACGCCCGAGGGCGTTTTTGGCGTGCCGCTTGGCGTTAGCGTGAGTTTTATCTATCTTTTCGTATTGTTTGGTTCGCTTTTGGAGCGCGCGGGTGCTGGGCAGTACTTTATAAATTTAGCCTTTGCATTGCTGGGTAAATTTCGCGGCGGACCGGCAAAAGCTTCGGTTATCGCATCAGGACTAACCGGCATGGTGAGCGGCAGCTCCACGGCAAACGTCGTGACGGTGGGCACCTTTACGATCCCGCTGATGAAAAAGGCTGGCCTAACCAGCACCAAAGCCGGCGCTATCGAGGTGGCTGCGGGCGTAAACGGTCAGCTGATGCCGCCTATCATGGGCGCGGCGGCCTTTATCATCGCCGAGTTTTTGGGGCTTAGCTACACAAACGTCATGATCGCAGCCGTTATTCCGGCATTTGTGTGCTATTTGTCGCTGTTTTTTATCGTGCACCTTGAGAGCTGCAAGCTCGGACTAAAGGGCATGGAGCAGGGCACAGGCATATCTAAGCTTAAGATTTTCGTAAGCGGTTTGCACTACCTTATCCCGATTTTGGTTTTGCTTTATACATTGTTGATCGCAAACGAATCGCCGATTTCAGCGGCTTTTAACGCTATTTGCGTGCTGTTTTTGATTATCCTTTTTCAGGAACCCGTTAAAAAAATAGCTCACGGCGAGGACGTCGGCAAAGAGGACTTTATCATCGGCTTTGCGGATATATTTTGGGCGATGGTGACAGCGGCTAAAAGCATGACGACGATCGCGATAGCTACGGGTCTAGCCGGCATCATCGTGGGCTCGATCTCGCTAACTGGCGTCGGTCAAGTGCTATCTGAAGTCGTGGAAAATTTAGCCGGCAACAACATAGTGCTCATCCTCTTTCTCACTGCGATAATGTCGCTGATACTAGGCATGGGCTTGCCGACGACGGCGAACTATATCGTCGTTAGCTCGCTGGTCGCGCCGGTGATTTTGTTTTTAGCGCACAAAAACGGCTTTCTCATACCGGCCATCGCGGTGCATCTTTTCGTCTTTTACTTCGGTATCCTGGCAGACGATACGCCGCCTGTGGGTATCGCGGCATACGCTGCGGCCGGTATCGCCAAAGCAAACCCGGTAACTGTGGGCGTGCAAGGCTTTTTCTACGACCTGCGCACGACGATTTTGCCGTTTTCGTTCGTGTTTAACAACAAGCTGCTTTTGATAGAGAGCGTAGATGCCGCCAATCCAAACGATGCAAAAGGCATCGTGTGGATAACAAATCCGCTCGAGATGGCGCTGATTTTCGGTACGGCGCTAGTGGGTATGTTTGCCTTTTCTTCGGCGCTTCAAGGGTATTTTGTTAAACGCGTAAGCATGCTCGAGCGCGCGCTACTTTTGTGCGTAGTGCCGCTAACCTTGGTGCCAAATATGTGCGCCAAGTATATCCCGTTTATCGCGAACGAATACATTTCTTACGTGATCGGCATTTCGCTTTACGCGGCGTTATTTGCATTTCAATGGATACAAAATAAAGCGGAAAAGAGAGCCGGCGTAGGCGCTTAGGGCCTGCGCTTTCTTAAATTTAACCTAGCTTTGTTTTTGTAAATTTAGTGGATATAAGAAAGATAAATTTGGGCTAAATTTGACCGCCAAATTTAACCCGAGTAAGTAAAATTAAAGTCTCTTTGAGCGTTTTAGATCGCTTGCAAATTGGCATCCGAGGCTATCGCCTATCTTGCATGCTTTTTCAAAGAGCGCATATGCCTCTTTAAATTTTTTCTCCTCTAGCAGATACGATCCCGCAGTCGCACATGAAAAGCCGTCGCCAAGCTCGCAACCCTTATTTAGCAGTGCACGCGCCTTTTCTTTGTCACTAGACACGTATATCCCGCCGGCACCCGAGCAGGCCTCTTTAGAGCCTAGTTCGCAGCCTTTTTCGTATAGCTCAAGTGCTTTTTTGGTGTCAGGCAGGATATCCTTGCCCAGCTGATAAAGCGCGCCTAGTTTTGCGCAGGCTAGGCCGTTGTTCGCGTCGCAGGCAGCTGCAAATTTCTCGCGAGCCGTTACAAATTTAGAGCTCTCGTAGGCTTTTACGCCGTCCTCAAAATCGCCGCCCAGAGCGAAAACCGCGGCAACTAGCATTAGAAGTTTTTTCATTATTTCCCTTTAAATTAAAAATATTCTATTCTAGCATATTTAAAATTATTTTTTGTTTAGCCGTTGTTCTAGCGTTTTGAAATCAGGCATAAGCCCTGCGATGAAGCCATAAAAGCTTTTTTGATGGTGGGGGTAGATGAGATGGGTTAGCTCGTGAAGCACGACGTATTCGACTAGTTCGGGGGCTTTTTCGATCAAATTTAGACTTAAATTTATATAGCCTTTGCGCGAGTTGCAGCTACCCCAGCGAGTGGTCATTTTGCGAACGACGACGCGGTTTATCTTGCGGTTTACAGCTGGAGCGAATTTAGCTATAAAATGCTCGTAAACACGCCTTGCAAAGGCTTTTTTGTAGTTTTCTAGCGCAGCTAAACTCGCAGCGTAAATTTCGCCGTCAAATTTGCGTTCGTCCAAGCTTTTAAATTTAAGCTCATCAAGGTGATGGTTAAATTCGCTAGCGTCAAATTTGCCCTCAAATTTAGCGCCGTAAAGGTGCGGGTCTAGCCCGTCCGAGCTCAAATTTAAGCCGTTAAAAATCTCCGAATCGCCTGCAAAGCGTCTTAAATTTACGCCATTTAAATTTGGCTCGAATTTGATACGGTAAACCTCGCCCAGCAGCCTAAACTCGTCCTCGCGCGGTAAATTTGATAGCGTCTTTTCGTGAGCTGATTTTAGCCATTCGTAGTGTTTTTGCACAAACTCTAGCGCATATTTTTGCGCGGCGTAAAAGGGCAGCGAGACCGAGATCTCGCCGGTTTTAGCGACCTTTAGCCTGGTTGTTTTGACGCCTTTTTTAAAATTTAGCGCGACGTCAAATTCGCCGCATTTTACGCAAACGGTTTTTACACGAGGCGTTTTGATTGCCATTTTCTGCTTCTCCAGCGCCAGGTATTTACGAGTCCGCGCAGCCACTCATCGGCGGTAAATCCGATCCAAACGCCGATGATCCCCATGCTTTGCACGATACCCAGATAGTATCCCAGCGGCAGGCTCACGCCCCACATAAACACCGCGCCAGTCATCAGCGGAAATTTAGCATCCCCGCTCGCGCGCAGGGCGTTTACGATAACGATGTTAAAGGTTCGCCCCGTCTCAAGCGCGATAGAAAGCGTAAAAAGTGGCAGCATAACGGCCTTTAGCTCCTCAGTCAAATTTAACCGCTCCATGATCTCAAATTTGCCAAAATACGCCGCCAAAACGACCGCGAGAGTCGCGATAAAGCCGATACGAAGCGCGCGGAAAGTGCGCGAGTAGGCCTCGTCAAATTTCATCGCGCCGACTAGGTGGCCGACGATGACCTCGTTTGCCACGCTGATGCTAGCTCCGCAAAGAAGGATAAGAAGCGTGATCTGAAAGTAAATGGTCTGTACGTTTAGGCTAGCCTCGCCCATGCTCGCTACAAAGCCGAAAGCCACCATATACTGCGCCATCCAGAGCAAATTTTCGCCGGCACTCGGAAGTCCGACGGATAAAATTTTACGCAAAATCGCAAACGGTAGGCTAAATAGGCGCTTAAAGAAAATACTAACTTTCGCGTAGCGGGTCAGTATCAAAAATAGCACGATAACGCCCACTAGTCGTCCGACGACGGTCGAAACCGCGACGCCGTAAAGGCCGTAGTTTGGCAGTCCTAGCCAGCCAAAAAGCGCGATAGCGTTGCCGCAAAGGGTGATGACGTTCATGAGTAGGGAAACCAGCATAACGGCGGTGGCGAAGTTGTAAACGCGAAGCACGGCTGCAAGCACCATGCCGATACCGTCAAAGGCTAGCGCGATACCAAGCATATGCAAGTAGCCAAAGCTCTGGGCGCGAAGCTGCTCTGGGACGTTTAAAAGCTCTAAAATCTCAAATCCGAAAAAGTAAATAAAAACCGCGCTGCCAAGGCCGATGATCGTGTTAAACGTGATACTGGCGTGTACGACGCGTTTGGCTAGGTTGTGATTTCGCGCGCCCAGAGCCTGCGCGACCACGACCGAGCAGCCAACGCTAAGGAAGCTAAAAATGGTCATAAAAAGATCCATTATTTGATTACCCGCGCCCATGGCGCCGACTAGATGGACGCTAACTTTAGTCACCATATACGTGTTTATGATGAGCGTCACGAAGTGCAAAAACATATCTAAAAATATCGGGATAGTGAGCTTTTTGAGCGATAAATTCATAAATTCTCTTTTGTAACGTGGATTTTAAATAACGCGCGATTATACCCAAATATAAATTTAAAGCGTTTTAAGGCGGCGCTGCGTGCTTTGCGGGCGAGCGGGCATAATCTTTTTATTAGATTAATCAAGTATAATTGAGAAAATTTAATCTAAACGGATATCAAATGCACAAAACAAATTTCACGTCACGCTGGGCGTTTATCATCGCTTGCGTGGGCTCGGCTATCGGTATGGCCAACGTCTGGGGGTTTCCTTATAAGGTCGGTACGAACGGCGGCGGCGCGTTTTTGCTCGTTTATCTGTTTTTTATCGCGATATTTTCCTACGTGGGGCTTTCTGCGGAGTACGCTATCGGCAGACGCGCCAAAACCGGCACACTAGGCTCATACGAATACGCGTGGAAGAGTCGAAACTGGGGAACTTTCGGTAAAATTTTAGGCTGGATACCGCTGGCTGGCTCGATGTGTATCGCTATCGGCTATGCTGTCATCATCGCATACGTTTTAAAGGCGCTATTTCAGGCGATCACGGGCTCGCTGATGACCGTGGATACGAACACTTGGTTTGAGTCCTTTGCGCTTTCGTCCTATTCTGTCGTGCCGTTTCACTTTATCGTCGTTGCTGGCACGCTATTTACGCTATTTTTCGGTGCGCACAGTATCGA
>CALIWP010000251.1 GCA_938046705.1 uncultured Campylobacter sp.
TATCGCGCCCGTGAGATATAGCACGTCCTGCTCGGTGTGCGTGTAGTGCAGGCTTACGCGCACAAAGCCGGGCTTGCTTTCCGGCATACGCCCCTCCTTGATACCCAGCAGATCGTGAGCGTACGGCCCCGCGCACATCACGCCCGCGCGCGTCTGGATGCCGAAGTCGTTGCTAAGGCTCGCGGCAAAATCATACGCCGAGACGCCGCGCACGTTAAAGGAGATTATCGGCAACCGCGGCGCGCCCTTTGGAGCGTAGTTTATGACCTCGTCAATGCCTGCTAGCTCGCGCTCAAAAAGCCGCGCAAGCTCGTCCTCGGCGCTTTTTATTTGCTCGAAGCCCACCTCGTTTCGCAGCGCATAAGCCAAATTTGCCCGCATAAGCCCGATGATAGGCGGCGTACCGCCCTCCTCTAGCTGCTCGGGATTTTTCAAAAACACGTGCCCTTCGCGGCTAGCGTAGGCGACCGTCCCGCCCGCGGCAAAGGTCGGTACATCACTGTTAAGCAGCTCCTTTTTGATCGCCAAAAGCCCGCAGCTAGCAGGCCCTCCGAGTAGCTTATGCGGCGAGAGGAAAATCGCGTCGAAATGATCGCAGTCTAAATTTGCGTGCGAGCTTAGCGCCGCGCAGTCAAAGGCCACGATACCGCCCGTAGCCCTGATTAGCTCGCTGATCTTTTTGTAGTCGCTAACAACGCCCGTGACATTTGAGGCGGCGCTAAACGAGCCGATGATGCGGCGTCCTGCATTTAGCTTCAAGATACGCTCGAGTGCAAGCAGATCGATCTCGCCGGACTCGCTAAGCGGCACTCGCAGGTAGTCGCAAAGCCCCTCGCGAAAGCTAAGCTCGTTTGAGTGGTGTTCGTATGGCGAAACGAGCACGAGCGGAAGCTGCGCGGCGCGTAAATTTGCCTCGCCGATCGCGCTTCTGGTCGCAGGCGGCAGATAGATGCCAAGCAACTCCTGAAATTTCTTGATCGCGGCCGTTGCGCCCTGTCCGCAAGCAATGAGACAAAACCGCTCGTCAAGTCCAAGTAACTTTTTTAGGCTCTCGCGCGCGCCCTCGTAGCGCCGCTGCGTGATGATGGCGCTGGAGCTACTGTCGGAGTGTATGTTGGCGTAGGTTTTTAAAACGTCCGCTATCTCGCGCTCTACGGGCTCGTAGGCAAGCCCCGAAGCCGTGAAATCAAAATAATGCACGCCCGGTTTTAGGATGATATTTTTTCTTATTTCGTCTAAATTTGCCATTTTTTACTCTTTAAATTTGATACGGTAATTATAGTAAATTTTCGCAAATTTGGGGCTTTTGCGGTGGAAATGATTTAGTAAATTTGGAGGTTAAATTTGAACAAGCTAAATTTAACCGCAAAGCGGCAAATTTAACTTGATAAAGCACAGAAGCACGAGCCACAGAGGCTCACGACCATTTTATTATTTGTTTATAAAATTTTTCTCTAGCCACTCGATAGCTTTTGCTTCGGTTTCGAAGCGTCCGCTTTTAGCGACTTGATTTTGCCCCTCGTAGAAGCGAATCCTGATACCGTCTTGGACGCTATCTACCTTTACTCTGGTGATCTTATCTTTGTTTAGATAGACCCTATCGTTTAGTTTTACGTACATTTTTTCTCCCTTAAATTGATGTGGTTTTATTTCTTTTTATCTTTTTTGTCGTCTTTAGTTGCGTCATTTTTCTCGCCGTCTTTTTTCAAAAACAACTCCTTAAAGCGCTTATCCGCAAAATCCTCGATGTCGTTTTGAAGCTGTCTATAGGCGTTTATGAGCTCATGCGCGCGCTCGTTTAGCGTCGTGCCGGCGTTTTCTCCGCCGCCCTGCCTAGTCGTAAAAAGCTCCTCTTTTAGATTTTTTTGCAAAATTTGAAGATGAGTCCAGCATTTTTTATAGTTCATGCCTAGGATTTCGGCGGCCTTTGAGATCGAGCCGACCTCAGCGATGACGTCTAGGACTTCGGTTTTACCCTTGCCGAAGATAAGCTCGCCCTCGTCGTTTTCTATCCAAGTTTTGGTTTTTACTCTCATCTTTTTTCCTTTCTTCTCCTTAAAACACCCCAGCTGGCAGTATTTTACGTCGATTTTATAGTCTTTTAGCGTCGAGCGGATCGTCTTTAGCCCCACGCCCGCAGCCGCGTCTCTAGCGTCTTTGCACAGTATCCTGTCCTTTTCGTCGGTCATCTGCTTTAGCTGCGTCATCACGGTGTATTTGCCGCGTCCGTTTTCCAGCCCGCCAAACTGCCCTAGCTCGCAGTTGTCGATCTTTACGCCCATTTTTTCGGCCTCGTCGCTAACCAGCCCGACCTCTACGCCTAGCTTTGCAGCGATCTTAAACGCCGCGCCGCAGTCTAGCCTGCCCTTTGGATTTAGCAGTTTTGTTATCAGTTCGCGGATTTGCTCACTCATAGATTCTCTCCGCGCCGCTATATACGTTTATGTTTTCGCCGCGAGCAAAGCCGCATAGCGTGAGGTTAAATTTACGCGCTATCACGACGCCAAGGCTAGTCGGAGCCGTGCGCGAGACGAGCACTGGGATGCCGTGCATGACGGCTTTTGCCACCATCTCGGAGCTTAGCCTCCCGCTCACCATCAAAAACGAATTTTGTAGCTGCACGCCGGCTAGTACCGCCTTGCCGACGGCCTTATCTATCGTGTTGTGCTGGGCGATATCCTCGCCGATAAAAAACTGCTCGCCGCTAACAAAAAGCTTAGCCGTGTGCACGCAGCCAGTCATCTCGTAAAGCTCGCACTGCGTGTAAAACTGCCCCATCTGGCGCAAAATTTCGTCTTTGTGAAATTTAACTTCGCCCTTTATCGAGCGCGCCGCCATGGCCTCTGGATCGATATTTGCCGTCGAGCTACGTCCGCAGCCGCTGATTATCACCTTTTCCTCGTCAAACTGCTCGAGGCGCTTTTCGTTGATTTTGGCCTTTACCCGCACGCTTAAAGCATCGTCTGAGAGCTCGATACTCTCGATATCCTCGGGGCTTGCGATCAAATTTTCGCTGATTAGGTAGCCTGCTGCTAGCGCCTCCTGATCGGTCGGAGTGGCCATCACTGCGCCGAAACGCTTGCCGTTTATGTAGATCTCAAGCTTGATCTCGCGCACCAAAATATCATCAACGGCGCTTTTTTGCGCGCCTTTAAATTTGGTGATTTGGGTCGTAAAAATAGGTTGCATGATTTTCCTTAATTTTTGCGAAATGATAGCTTGAAAATCTAAATTTAAGATTTGATTGTAGTAAATTATTGCTTAAATCAAGCAAAAACTTAAACGTATTTTAGCGCGTTTTTATCGGTGTCTGATGATGATTTGTATATGCGAATTTAGCATATATCTTAAGATATTTTTGACCACGATTTTATCATTATCTATTATTTGCATAAGAAATGAAGGAATAATAAAAAAATAGCATAAGGCTAGAACGAGATCGCACATAACTTGCCGCATATGTAGGTTAAATCTTGAAAAATCATAAATATAATTTGCGGCCTGATGTAAGACCGAGAAGGAAATTTATATTATAGAGTCGAGTCAAAAAACTAATTTTGTCAAGCCGTATTTTACTGTTATATAGCCCGTGCATGACTCAAACACGCCGACCGTATATAAAAAGCCCTTAAAATTTATTTACGGCGACGAGATAGATTTGCTCATCGTCGTGGATAAGCTTTTAACAGGCTTTGACGCGCCAAGAGCAAGCACGCTTTATATAGATAAGCAGCTAAAAGAGCATAATCTGCTCCAAGCCATAGCTAGAGTAAATAGGCTTTATGACGGAAAAGACTACGGCTACATTATTGATTATAGAGGGCTTTTAGGCGAGCTTGATCAGGCGCTTACTAGCTATGCTTCGCTAAGCGGCTTTGACGCAGAAGATATAACTGGAGCTGTGATAGACGTAAGAAGCGAGATAATAAAGGCTAAGACTTACTATGCTCATTTGGACGATCTTTTTAGCGGCGTGAAATTTAAAGATGATCTGGAGAGCTACGTGGCGGTTTTAGAGGACGTGCAAAAACGAGATGACTTTAAAGAGTGGCTATCACAGTTTGCTAGGGCGTTTAAACTAGCGCTTTCAAGTGAGAAAATTTATGACATATTAAGCGAAGAGGAGATCAAAGCTTATAAGCAGAGGGTTAAATTTTATAACGAGCTAAGAAAGGCTGTGCAGCTAAGATATCATGAGGCTTGCGACTTTGGCAAATACGAAGCGCAGATGCAAAAACTACTCGATACTTATGTAAATGCACAAGGGGTTAATGAGCTTACGAAACTCGTAAATATCTTTGAGACGGAATTTGACGATGAGGTGCAAAGGGTTGAGGGTAAAAACGCAAAGGCTGATACGATCATCAGCGCCGTAAGTGCGGTGGTAAAAGAGAAAATGGACTCAAATCCAGCATTTTATAAATCAATAGCGCAGCAGATACAAGATATCATCGACGAATATAAGGCAAAAATGCTAAGTGAGGAAGAAAAGCTTGCCAAAACAAAACTGCTAAAAGACCTCATAACTGGCGCTTTAAAGCCAAATGAAGATAGGTATCCAAAAGAATTTAATGGTAAGAAAATTTTATTTGCTATCTATGATAATTTGCTTGACATTTTGGCAGATGTGGAACTTGTGGATGTTGAGGTAGTCGCTAAAAATTTGAGCGTGAAATTTTATGAAATTTATGAAGAAGCCTCAAAAAAACCAGAATGGCACAAAAATAAAGACGTAGAAAATGAGATAACAAGCGCTATGGAGGACGCTCTTTGGGAGGTAGAGGACGAATACGGCGTTTCTATCGATGAGAAGGAGAAAATTTACCAAACTATCCGTGGAATAGAGATAGGCTTTTATGTTAAATAAGGTAAAAATCATCAAAAAAGAGGTGAAAAACATCACCTTAAAAGTTAGACCAAATGGCGAAGCGATCCTAACGGCGCCAAAAACGGCAAGCGATGAGCATATAAAATTTATCATGCAAAAAAGAGCCAAGTGGATAGCGCAAAAACGTGCGTTTTTTGCTTCGTTTAAGATGCCGCAAAAAGAGTATGTAAGCGGTGAGGATTTTAGATATCTTGGGCGAAGTTATAGGCTAAAAGTGGTGCAATCTAAAGAGGAGCGCGTAAAGCTTCAAAGGGGTTATCTAGAGCTATTTGTAAAAGATAAAAGCGACCTAAAGCGAAGAGAAAATTTGATTTATGAGTGGTATCATGAAAAGGCGACGTTATATTTTTTTAATATCTTGCAAGAATTTAACAAGATAGTAAAACAAGATATCAAAAGCGTAAAAATAAGGCAGATGAAAACAAGATGAGGGAGTTGCAACCCTTATAAATCATATATAAATTTAAACATAGAGCTTATCAAAAAGCCAAAAGCATGCATCGAGTATGTTGTATTTCACGAGCTTGCTCACCTGCTGTATCTAAATCATTTATGACTATCTAGCGCTTTATATGCCTGATTGGCAAAAACGCAAGGAGATTTTAGAGAAGGCTATGCCGTAAAATATTTTTGCAACCTGAGTTTTCTAAAAAAGCGTAAGAAATATGATTTTGC
>CALIWP010000252.1 GCA_938046705.1 uncultured Campylobacter sp.
AAAACGCACCGATATGGCCAAAAAAGCCGATATCTATCTGCAAATCCCGATCGGAGCGAATATCAAAACGCTAAATACGATGATGCACGTCATAATCGCCGAAAATTTGCAAGATAGCGAATTTATAGAAAAATACTCCGAGGGATTTGAATATCTAAAAGAAGCGGTTAAGGACTTTACGCCTGAGCGTTTCGAGCGCGAAACCGGCATAAAAAAAGAGCTCATCATAGAGGCGGCTAGAATGTATGCTAAAGCAGGCGCGGCGGCGATTTGCTACACGATGGGCATCACGCAGTTTAGCGACGGTACGTCAAACGTCTTTTCGCTATCAAATTTAGCCGTTTTAACGGGAAATTTAGGCAAAAAGGGCGCAGGCGTAAATCCTCTGCGCGGTCAAAACAACGTCCAAGGCGCATGCGACATGGGCGCGCTGCCTAACGTCATCCCGGCCGGCGCGGTAAACAGCCCTTACGCACAGGAGCAAGCGCGCAAAGTATGGCACTTTGAGCTAAATCCGGTTCCGGGCTTTAAGCTAACGCAAGCGCCGGATAAAATGGATAGCGGCGAGCTAAAAGTCCTCTACGTCTACGGCGAAAACCCCGTAATGAGCGACCCTTGGACCGAGCACTTCGTCCACGCCGTCCATCATCTAGACTGCTTTATAGTGCAGGATTTGTTTTTCACAGAGAGCGCGCACAAGGCCGACGTGGTGCTACCTGCCGCGGGCTGGGGCGAAAAGGACGGAACCT
The DNA here is from genome assembly GCA_938046705.1 of uncultured Campylobacter sp. The sequence continues at coordinate 750 of CALIWP010000252.1, forward strand.
TTATCAACACCTCTCGCCGCGTCCAACGCACTCGCAAAGCTAGCGAGCCCGTTAACGGCGTGGAGCCCGATTGGAAAGTCGTTTGCAACATCGCAAACCGCATGGGGCTAGAAGGATTTGATTTTGCGAGCCCTGAGCAAATTTGGAACGAACTAAGAGAGCTTATGCCTAAATTTTTCGGCGGTATCAGCTACTATAGACTAGGCAAGCTAGGCGGTATCAGCTGGCCATGCCCAGACGAGGAGCATCCAGGTACGCCCGTGCTTTACGCAGATCACAAGTCCATGCTGCCTGGCGGCAAATTCCGCTTCGCGCCGGTACTTTACGTAGATGATAAAGAGGGGCGCGCAAAGGCTGAGGCCGAATTTAGAGCCAAGATGAATATCCCGGACGGCTATCCGGTCGGTAGCGGCGCGCTTAGCGAAGTACCAGACGAGGTATATCCGTGCCTATTTACGACCGGACGCAAGGTCTATCACTACCACACCGGCACGATGACTAGAGAGTGTCCGGCTCTTGAATACGGTGCTGGCATCGAGGGCGCGCTCATCGAGGTAAGTCCCGATATCGCTCGCGAGAGGGAGCTAGAGGAGGGCTGCTACGCGCTCGTACAAAACAAACGCGGCCAGATCGCGGCCAAACTGCGCGTAAATCCGGATCTAAAAGAAGGCACGATATTTACGACCTTCCACTATAGCGAGGCCGACGGTAACGAGCTAGCAAACGCCGGCGACCCAGATCCGCTCTCAGGCATCACGCCGCTAAAGATGACGATAGCAAATATCAGGCGTCTAAGCGAAGAGGAATTTATCAAATTTAGAGAGCAAAACGAGATGTCGATGCACTCGGCAAATCCGTATTTATCGCCTGTTAGAGCGTAAATTTAGGGCGGGAGACCGCCCTTTTTCTACTTAATTTTATCCACTTTTATTTCAAATTTACCCGCATTCAAATTTGACGAACTATCTATGTAAAATTTAATGAAGATAAAGAAGTATGAGTCAAAGTAAAATTTAATGAAATCAAAGAAGCGTGAGTCAAATTTGACGCAGACAAACCGCGTCAAATTTGATGAGGTTACTCGCCCCCGCAATCTCGGTGAGAGCGAGCTAAATTTTAAGATTTTATTTTAAGCCTATCGCCAGCATAGTAGGCGAGCTTCCAGGTCGGAGTTTGTTTTAGGTCTTTAAAGCCGTAGCCGCGAGCCTTGACTCTGTCGCCGTAGATTTTTTCTATCATTGCAGATTCGCCTACTAGCAGCGCCTTTGTCGAGCACATTGCGGCACAAACCGGCACTTTGCCTTCGGAAATTCTATCCTGGCCGTACTCTTCGCGCTCGGCTTCGCTATTTGTCGGTAGCGGACCGCCTGCGCACATCGTGCACTTATCCATCGAACCTTTGGCGCCAAACACTCCCTCGCGCGGGAACTGAGGCGCGCCGAACGGACACGCGTATAGGCAGTATCCGCAGCCGATGCAGATATCTTTGTCGTGTAGCACTACGCCGTCGGCTCTGATATAAAAACAATCAACCGGGCAAACCAGCGAGCACGGAGCGTCCTCGCAGTGCATGCAGGCTATCGAGGTTGATATTTCCTTACCGGGTACGCCTTCGTTTAGCGTGATGACGCGGCGGCGGCGGATGCCAAGAGGCAGCTCGTGAGCCTCGTCGCAAGCTACCGCACAGCCGTTACAGTCGATACATCTATCGTCGTCGCAGTAAAATTTAAGTCTATTGTTATCGTTAAATTCGCTCATTTTACGCCTTTTCTATGCGGCATAGACCGCTTTTGGTTTCAGGAATCTGAGTGTTTATATCATATCCGTAGTTAGTGACGGTATTTGCGCTCTCGCCTACCGCATAAGGCTTGGTGCCTTCCGGGAAATTACCCGTCATATCAACGCCTTGCATATAACCCGCATAATGAAACGGCATAAAGATGGTGTCGGGTTTAACGGACGGTACTACTCTAGCGCGCACCTTAACCTTAGTGCCCTCAGGCGAATGAACCCAGATGAAATCCCAGTTTTTAATGCCGTGTTTAGCCGCAAGCTCAGGGTGGATATCGGCAAACATCTCAGGCGTTAGACGGCTTAGATACATACTAGCTCTCGTCTCCATGCCCGCGCCGCTAAAATTTACGAGGCGAGCCGTCGTGAGGATAATAGGAAACTCTTTTGAGTAGTCCTTTGCTAGCTGGACGGATTTAAATTTCGTATCGACGCGGTTTTGAAGTTTCTTATCCTCAAAGCTCGGATACTTCTGCGCTAGATCAAATCTAGGCGTATGCAGCGGCTCTCTGTGAAGAGGAATTTGATCCGCAAAAGTCCAAACGATCGTCCTAGCTCGCGCATTGCCGTACGGAGCGATATTTTTCTCCATGCATTTTTTAGCGATGATATTACTATCGTCATGTATCCAGCTGCCGCCTATTTTGGCTTTTTCATCCTCGGTTAGCGTGATGCCTAGCACCTTTTCGATGTTATCTTTTTTGATCTCTGGATATCCGCCATTAACAAACGAATCTACGGGCGCGCTACCGTCTGCGGCTAATTGACTAACTCCGTTATGCTCTAAGCCGAAGCGGTTTCTAAAACCCATACCGCCTTGCCTAACGGATTTGTTTATATCGTAAAGTATCGGGCTGCCAGGATGATCCTCCGTCCAGCAAGGCCACGGCAGACCGTAGTACTCGCCTTCAACTACGGTGCCCGGTTTTCCTAGACTTGTTTTTTCGTCAAATTTATCCCAGTTTTCTTGGTGCTTTTTGAGCCTTTCCGGAGTCCAACCCGTCATGCCGATAGTTTTAACTATATTTGCGATCTCGCGAGTAGCGACTTCAGGCCACTCAATCTTGCCTTCAGCGTCTCTGATCGTGCGCGTTAGCTCGTCATAGTAGCCTAGCCTTTTGGCAAGCTCAAACAAAATTTCGTGATCCGG
>CALIWP010000253.1 GCA_938046705.1 uncultured Campylobacter sp.
CGTAAAGCTAATCTTAACTCCGGTTCACGACGTATCGTCTTTGCAAAAAAGCTTTTTGATATATAAAGACGTAGCAAGCGCGAAAACCGATAGCGATAAGATCAAAATTTTACGAAAATATTTTGCGGACGACTATAAGGTAGCAGATGGCGCCGTTAGCGATGCTGACGTTAAAGCGATGGATAACTTAAGACAAAAATACTCCGCCGCCGGCGTTCGCTCCGTGCCTTTTATAGTAAATTTAAGCGACCTACAAAAATAATCCCTAACGCAAATTTGAGCTAAATTTACCAGATTTAGCTCAAAAGCCCTAAATTTTCATAAAATATACTTTTATAACTTGATATGTAGTATTGAAATTTAAGCTAAATTTTAGATTTCCTTAACTATTTATTAAGTTTCATAATTAATCTAATATTTTTACTTCATTTATTCTCAAAATATGCTAAATTTGCACAGTGATATTTTAAAATATGCAAGTGCCCTAAAATACGCGCCTGTAAGGCGCACTACGCCTAGGAAATATGCAAAATTTGAACAATATCTTTCTAAAAACGTCTCAAAAATTTCAAATTTGGGATTAATAAGGAGAAAACATGCAAGGATCAAGACGAGATTTTCTCAAAAAATCTCTGAAGGTCGGCGCGGTAGGCGGAACCGTATTGGCCGCTGCAGCTATCGCAAAACCGACTAGCGACGAGCTTGCTCCTGACGACAACGGCGTAGTTGTCGGCAAGTCGAGCAAAAAAGAGGTGCTTTACAAAAAAAGCAAAGAGTGGGAATACTACTATAAGATCGCTTACTAAGGGAGAAAACCATGAGTGATTCACGCATAGGAAGACGCTCGTTTTTGAAGCTTGCCGCTCTTGGTGCCGGTAGCACGATGGCATTTGGCGAAAACGAGACGTTTAGAAAGGCAACCAACGAGGAGATAAAAAATCCTTACGAAGGTTCAAAAAAGGTTAGAACGATTTGTTCTATTTGTTCGGCTGGCTGCGGTATAGAAGCCGAGGTAAAAGACGGAGTATGGGTTCGTCAAGATATGGCGATGTTTCACCCGATCTCTCAGGGCTCGCACTGCTCTAAGGGAATCGATCAGATCGACCTTACGAAATCAAAACAACGCATCAAATTTCCGATGAAAAAAGTAAACGGAAAATGGGAGCGCATCAGCTGGGAACAGGCCGTAAACGAAATCGGCGATAAGATGCTACAAATCCGTAAAGAAGACGGTCCTGATAGCGTAGTTTTCTTGGGTTCGGCTAAATTTAACAACGAGCAAAGTTATTATTTCCGCAAATTTGCGGCGTTTTGGGGTACAAACAGCAACGATCACGTAGCACGCATTTGACATAGCGCAACAGTCGCCGGTGTGGCGAATACTTGGGGTTATGGCGCGATGACGAATCACTTCGGAGATATGACGGCAAATTCAAAAGCGATCTTTTGTATCGGTGCGAATTCGGCTGTAGCAAATCCCGTCGGCGGCATGAAGCATATGTTGCAAGCCAAAGATAGAAACAACGCAAAATTAATCGTAGCGGATCCGAATTTTACTAAAACGGCTGCGCACGCGGATCTTTACTTGCGTCAGCGTTCAGGAACGGACGTGGCTCTTATTTATGGACTTATTCACATTATCCTTAAAAACGGCTGGGAAGATAAAGAATTTTTAGAAAACAGAACCTATGGTATCGAAGAGGTTAGAAAAGAGGCCGAACACTGGACTCCTGAGCTTACTTCGGACGTTACCGGCGTACCGGTAGATAGACTCATAGAGGCTGCTAATATAATGGCGCATACGAAACCGGGAACGGTTATCTGGGCTCTAGGTATCACTCAGCACTCGGTAGGAACGTCAAATACCAGAATTTTACCTATCCTTCAACTAATCCTAGGCAACATGGGTAAACCTGGCGGCGGCTGTAATATCATCCGCGGTCACGATAACGTTCAGGGCTCTACCGATATGGGTAACCTTTCAGACACTCTTCCTATGTATTACGGACTAGGAGATGCCTCGTGGAAGTACTACTGCAAAGGCTGGGGCGTTGATTACGACGAGTTTATCAAACGATTTGCGGTTTCGACAAAAGAGCCGAAACAAGGCGGCGCTCCGGTAAAAAATACCGTATTTGAAGAGTATTTTTATCACGATCCGCAAAATCCGGAAGATAGAAACTGGAGAAACGAAAAAGGCTGGTCGCTGTCAAAATGGTGGCAAGGTGTCCTAAAAGAAGAAAAAACCTATACTAGCGGCAAACTTCGCGTTCTTTGGGTTCAAGGAACCGGTATCACCTCTATGGCGCACCTGGCTAAAATTCAAGAAGCCGTAGATAAACTAGATATGTTAGTTGTTGCCGAGCCGTTCGTAAACGAGGTTGCTATCCTTTCAGATAGAAAAGACGGAATTTACGTATTGCCAGTAGCTACGGCATTTGAAAATGAAGGCCACATCAGCTCGACTAACCGCTCTGGTCAGTGGAGAACAAAAGTCGTTGAGCCGCTTTACGAGAGTAAGGCCGACCACGAGGTCATGTTCTTATTTGCTAAAAAATTCGGCTTTTATGACGAATACGTAAAAGGCATGAAGATGGCGACCGTTAATCACGAGCCAAAACAAGTTAAAGACGACTTTGTATGGCCTGACGACGCTACAAACGAGATAGCTCGCATGGGTAAATCTATCGGCTATACCGGTAGAACAGCTGAGATGTTTAGAAGACATCAGGCTAACTGGCAAAATTTCGACCCTGATACGCTAATGGGTATCGGCGGCGACGTAAAAGGCGAATACTACGGTAAGCCTTGGCCGGCATGGGACGAAAAACACCCTGGTACACCGATACTTTATGATATGAGCAAGTCTTACGCAGAGGGCGGTTGCGGATTTAGAAATCGCTTCGGCTTAGAGCATAACGGCGTTAGTCAGCTAGCTAGCGAGGATACGACTTTGGTAGGATCGGACGTAAAAGGCGGCTATCCGCAAATTACCAAAGAAAATATCGAAAAAGTCCTAGGCATAACCTTAACCGAAGAAGAAAAAAGACTGATGGGAGCTACTTGGAGTACGGATCACAGCGGACTTATCTTAGAAAAATGCCGCGAAAAAGGCGTAGTGCCGTTTGGTAATGCAAGGGCAAGAATGATCGTTTGGGAATTCCTAGATCCGATCCCTAAACACCGCGAACCTATCCACTCTCCGCGCTGGGATTTGGTACAAAAATACCCGACTTTCGACGATCAGGCTAGAAATTTCCGCGTAGAGACTAAATTTAAAACCGAGCAGCAAGCAAAAGACTGGAGTAAGGAATTCCCTATCGTATTTAGCACATTGCGCCTAGTAAACCTAAGCGGTGCTGGTATGATCGAGCGAACGAGCAAGTATCTAGCGGCGATCACGCCTGAGATGTTTGCTAACGTCCACCCTGAGCTTGCCCTAAAATACGGTATCCAGGATCGCGATATGATGTGGATCCACTCTCCGCAAGGCACTAAGATTAAGGTTCGCTGCTATCATACTCAGATGGTTACGCCGGATAGAATTTGTATGCCGTATAACTTCGCGGGCGTTATGCAAGGCGTGAGCTTAGAGGATCGCTATCCTGAGGGCACTAAGCCTTATACGATCGGCGAGAGCTTTAATACCGTAACAAACTACGGCTTTGACCCGGTTACTCAAATTTCAGAATTTAACGCAGGTCTTTGCCGCATAGAAAAAGCTGAAGAGAACACCTTTAAAACATCGTTTTATCACGAGTATGGCGAGAGAGACGCCCTAGGTAAAGAGTAAGGAGAGAAAAATGGCAAGAATGAAATTTTTTGTAGATACTAATAGATGTATCAGCTGCTTTGGATGTCAGGTAGCTTGTTCCTCTGCGCATGAGCTTCCTGTGGGGCTATATCGCCGCAAGGTTATTACGCTTTTTGACGGTATAGAAGGTAAAGAGCTATCTACTACGATAGCTTGCCAACACTGCACCGACGCTCCTTGCGAGCAGGTGTGCCCGGTGGATTGCTTTTATATCAGAGCCGACGGTATCGTGCTTCACGATAAAAACAAATGCATAGGCTGTGGATACTGCCTCTATGCGTGTCCGTTCGGTGCGCCGCAGTTTCCTAGAGACGGGGCGTTTGGCGTCAAAGGTTCTATGGATAAATGCACTATGTGCGCCGGGGGCCCGGAGGAAACGAACTCTCACGAGGAGCGAGAGCTATACGGACAAAATAGAATGTCTGAGGGCAAAGTGCCGATGTGTGCTGCCGTTTGCGCTACGAACGCTCTACTTGTGGGCGACGCAGCCGAAGTTTCAAATGTATATCGCAAACGCGTTATGCTAAGAAATACTGGGCTAAATGCCTAACAAGAAGGAGAGCATTTGCTCTCCTTTAAATTTTAGAATCTAAACTTAAAACCTTTTTATTTTTTATAAGACTACTATTTTTTATTCAAAAGATAAATTTTAAATTTACATTAGAAAATTTCTAAAACTATTTAAAATTGGCTATTTGAAGACAAATTTCTCTTTATTATCTCAATTTGCTCTATTTTATGATAATCGTTTTTATTTTAATCAAAGTAAAGCCTTGATAATATTCGTTTCAAAAAATCTCACAGGTGGTTTATTTAATGAATAAATTCTTAAAATTTATGCTAATTATGTTGTTGCCTATTTGGCTTATAGCAAAAAATGACGACTACACACAAGTCGCAGCTCAGA
>CALIWP010000254.1 GCA_938046705.1 uncultured Campylobacter sp.
GAATTTTAGTTAAGGCTCTTTATCCTAGAGCTGATCTTATCCTTGCTAATGCGCAGGGAAACGCCGAGGATCTAGTGCGAAATTTTTGCTGCGACGCCGCAAAAACTAAGGTGCTATATAACGCGGTCGATTTAGCGGCGATAAAAACTCTCGCAAACGAGCCGCTAGAGGATAAATTTAAGCCGTTTTTTCTAAATATCGGCCGGCTTGATAGCGGTAAAAATCAAGCGATGCTAATAAGAATAATCGCAAATTTAAACGACGAGCGCGCGACACTTGGGATTTTAGGCAAGGGACCTTTGCATGGCGAGCTTCAAAATTTGATCGACGAGCTTGGCGTGAGCGAGCGCGTAAAGCTACTAGGCACGGATAAAAATCCGTTTAAATTTATCAAAAACGCGCAGTGTTTCGTCTGTGCTTCGCGGTTTGAGGGCTTTTCAAACGTGCTTTTAGAGGCGCTTGCTTGCGAGAGATTTATCATCTCCACCGATCACAAAAGCGGCGCTAGAGAGCTTCTTGGCGACGATGAGTACGGCGTTTTAACGCCCGTCGACGACGAAAAAGCGATGGAGACTGCGATGAGGCGAGCGCTCGAGGATGAAAATTTGAGGCAAGATTATGAAAAAAGAGCTTATGGCCGCGTAGCCAAGTTTGACAAAAACGCCGTCGCGGCGCAGCTCATAGGATACTTAGAGGGTGAAAATGGCGAGTAAAATTTCGGGACTCTTGGATAAATTTAAATTTTCAAAACAGACTTGCTTTTTGATGCTTGCGGCGTTTATTTTTAGCGTGGTTTGCAGGCTGTACTGGGTGTATTGGGCGGGCGAGTATCAGCACTTTTTCTGGAACGATCAGCTCATGATCAGCACAAACGACGGCTACGCCTTTGCCGAGGGCGCGCGCGATATGATAGCGGGCTTTCATCAGCCAAACGACCTTAGCTACTACGGCCGCTCGATGCCCACGCTTACGTATTTTTTGTATCAAATTTTACCTTTTAGCTTTGAGAGTATTTTGCTTTATATGAGTGTATTTTTTAGCTCGCTTATCGTTATTCCCGTGATTTTGATAGCCAAAGAGTACGAGATGCCCTGCATGGGGTTTGCGGCGGCGCTGCTAGCTAGCATCGCAAATAGCTACTACAACCGCACGATGGCGGGCTACTACGACACCGATATGCTCACTATCGTGCTTCCTGCGTTTAGCGTCTGGGCGATGATACGCCTCGCGCAGAAAAAAAACGTAAACGATCTCATTTTTATCCCGATTTTTATCCTGATAAACGACTGGTGGTATCCCAGCTCATACTCGCTAAATTTTGCGATGCTGGGCGCATTTTTGCTATATACTTTGATTTTTGATAGGAAAAACGCGCTAAATTACGAGGCTGTCATTTTGATGATAGTCGCACTTACCTATATCGATTTTTACGCTAAAAGCGCGCTTGCGGTCGCGCTTTATCTAGCGATGAGATTTCGCCCGCAGATATGGGACAGGCGCGTCGTAGCCGCGTGCCTAGCTCTTGCCGTAGGTTTGCTTGGCTTTAGCGGCGGGCTAAATCAAATTTTATTTCAGCTTAAATTTTACGTATTTCGCGGGGTTTCGGAGAGTAGCGAGCCGGTTTTTCATTTTTATAACGTAAATAAAACGATAATGGAAATGAGCGATTATTCGTTTGAGTTTGAGTCGATAAATGCCTTTGCTAAACGTATCAGCGGTCATATCGTTACTTTTGCTTTATCGCTCGTAGGAGTCGCGGCGCTTTGCCTTAAATTTCGCTCGTTTTTACTCGCGCTTCCGATGCTGCTACTTGGGTTTTTGGCGCTAAAAGGCGGGCTTAGATTTACGATCTACTCCGTGCCCGTGATGGCGATAGGATTTGGATATTTTGCGGCGCTTTGCGTGAGTTTTTTTAAAAAAGATAAAATTTTAGACAAATTTTGCACCGTTTGCCTAGCGGCGTTTTTTGCGTTTTTCTTTTTATATTTTGATAAATATTACAGCCTTTTGCACGGCAAATCTCCCGTTTTTGCGCCAAATTTTGACGGCGAGGCGAGCTTTGGCGTATATCTAGCCACACTTGCGGCTGTGGCGCTTATTTGCGGGGTGGCTTATTTTATGGTCTCAGGCCTCAATTCACTCAAAAAACACGCGCTTTTAGAAAAAATTTGCGTCTTTTGTATCGCCGCGCTATCCTTGATGCCGTGTCTTGAGCACATTTACGGCTACAAAGTCGGCACTGTCTTTGCCAAAAGCGAGGTCGAGAGCCTAGATAAGCTACACAAGATCGCGGGGCGCGAGGACTACGTGCTGGCGTGGTGGGACTACGGCTATCCGATCCGCTACTATGCAGATGTCAAGACTCTCATCGACGGAGGCAAGCACCTTGGCAGGGATAACTTCGCCGTGAGTTTCGCGCTAGCTAGCAATCAGCGCATGTCGGCAAATATGGCGCGCCTGGAGGTCGAGTACACCGAGCGAAATTTTAGCGAGAGATTCGGGTTGAATTTAAACCAGATGATAAAGGACTACAACGCCACGAGCGTAAATTCATTTTTGTATTCGCTAAATAGCAAGGATTTCCAGCCGCCGCAAAAAACGCGCGAGATTTATTATTATTTGCCTGACTCCATGATCGATATCTTTAGCGCCGTTTTGCGCTTTTCAAACCTCGATCTAAACAGCGGCGAGGAGTATGGAGCGATATTTTATCCGGGCAAGCCTTACTCGGTGGACGGCGATACGATAAATATCGGCGGAGGGTTTAGCGTATCTGGCGACGCGTCCAAGGTCTATATCGGCGAGCGCGAAATATCCGTAAATACGTACTTTGAAACAAGCTACGACGAAAAGGATAAGCTGGTCGTCAAAAAACACGAGATGGACTCGGACGGTAAAATTTACCTAATTTTTATGAAGGATTACAGGCGGTTTTTGGTGCTTGACGAAGCGGTGCTAAACTCGGCCTACATACAGCTTTTCGTGCTCGAAAACTACGACAAAGAGCTGTTTGAGCCGGTCGTTTTAAACGGCGCGGTTAAAATTTATAGGTTGCTAAGATGAGGGCGCAAAATTTAAAGGATATTTTTTAAAATGGCTAAATTTGGATTTTTGAGTCACGCCGATATGAGCATTTATTTTTTCCGCGCGCCGATCATGCGCGAGCTAAAGCGGCTCGGACACGAGGTTTTTGCTATCGCGCCAAAGGGCGAGTATACGGATAGGCTAAAAAGCGAGTTTAACTGCGTGACATACGAGCTTGACCGCGCGAGCCTAAATCCTCTAACCGTGCTTGAAAACTCAAAAAAGCTAGCCGATATTTTGCGCGGGCTAAATTTAGACCTGCTGCAAACCTCGGCGCACAAATCAAACGTGTTTGGCACCTTTGCGGCTAAAAAAGCGGGCATAAAGCGCGTGATAAATTTGGTCGAGGGGCTTGGTAGCTTTTATATCGATAACGACTTAAAAACCCGTCTAGTGCGCGCCGCGATCGAGACGCTTTATAAAAAAGCGCTAAAGATGAGCGACGGCTGCGTGTTCGTAAACGAGGCTGATCCGGCGTATTTTTTGAGTCGCGGGCTGATAGCCGAGGAGAAAATTTTTAAGATAAAAAGCGTGGGCGTGGATACGCTCAAATTTGACGAAAGCAGCGTGGCGGCCGCAAATTTGGGCGAGGATTTGCGCGGTAAAAAGATCGTACTGATGATAGCGCGCGCGATGTGGCACAAGGGCGTGCGCGAGTTTTACGAGGCTGCCGAGCTTTTGCGCGGGCGCGAGGATTGTGCGTTCGTATTTGCAGGCGAAGGATTTGAAGGAAACAAGAGTACGGCGGATGCTAAGTTTCTAACGGGCGGAGCGGTGCGGTATCTGGGCGCTAGAGACGACGTGCCCGAGCTTTTAAAGGCTAGCTATCTGCTTGCGCTTCCAAGCTACAAAGAGGGCTTTCCGCGCACGGTTTTAGAGGCGATGAGTATGGGTAGGCCAGTCGTAGCTAGCGATGTGGCAGGATGTAACGAGGCCGTGACGAATGGCTTTAACGGCCTGCTTTGCGAAGTAAAAAGCTCAGCCGATCTAGCCGCAAAGATAGAAATTTTACTAAACGACGAAAATTTGGCCGCGCAAATGGGACGAAATGGGCGAGAGCTTGCCGTGCGCGAGTTTGACGAGCGAGCGGTCGCTAGGAAATATATAGAAATTTATAGGAAATTTATCGATGTATAGAGCGTTTTTTAAGAGATTACTGGATATTTGCGGTGCGATTTTTTTAATCGTACTGACGCTGCCGATTATGGCGGTTGTTGCAGTTTTGATATATTTTAAGGTTAGCAAGGACGTCATTTTTACGCAGGCACGCCCGGGTTTGCACGCTAAAATTTTTAAAATTTACAAATTTAAAACGATGAGCGACGAGCGCGGTGCGGACGGCGAACTGCTGCCCGACGAGCTGCGCCTAAGCGGCGTCGGCAAGACCATCCGAAGCCTGAGCCTTGATGAGTTGCCGCAGCTTTTTAACGTGCTAAAAGGCGATATGAGCTTCATCGGGCCGCGTCCGCTTTTGGTTGAGTACCTGCCTCTTTACGACGCCGAGCAGGCGACCCGCCACGACGTGAGACCCGGTATCACGGGTCTAGCGCAGGTAAACGGTCGCAACGCGATCAGCTGGGCGGAGAAGTTTAAATTTGACGCGAGATACGTTCGCGAGCTTAGCTTTGCGCTGGACGTTAAAATCGCGATTTTAACCGTGCAAAAGGTGCTAAAACGAAGCGGCGTGAGTAAAGAAGGCATGGCTACGACGGAGAAATTTAATGGCCGCAACTAAAATTTACGTTTACGGCTTTAGCGGACACGGAGCCGTCGTCGCGGACGTAGCAAGAGCCTGCGGATACGGCGAGGTCGTGTTTTTAGACGATGCCAAATTTGACGGCAAAAACGTGCTCAAATTTGACCCGAGCTTAGAAAAAGCGGACGTGATCGTAGCTATCGGAGATAATAAAATCAGGCGCATCCTGCAAGAAAGAGTAAAAAACGCGGGCTTTGTCATAGTAAATTTGATCCATCCAAGCGCGGTAGTAAGCGCTAGCGCGCAAATAGGCGAGGGCGCGGTCGTGATGCCAAATGCCGTCATAAACGCGCGCGCTGTAATAGGCGAGGGTGCGATAATAAACACTGGCGCGATCATCGAGCATGACTGCGAGATCGGCGATTTTGCCCACGTTAGCCCAAACGCGGCGTTAGCGGGCGGCGTGATCGTTGGTGCAAATACCCACGTAGGCATAGGATCTTGCGCAGTGCAGTGCATAAAAATCGGTGCAAACTGTATCATCGGAGCGGGCAGCGTCGTAGTACGAGATATCGCAGACGGTAGCGTCGCCTACGGTAATCCCGCTAAAGTTAGGCGAAATTTAAGCTAAATTTGAGCGCTAAATACCGCTCGTCAAATTTGCGCCCGTAGCTACAAAGGACGGTGCAGGCAAAATAGATAAAGTATCCCGTAAAGCGTCAAATTTACCATTTTAAAATATATTTTGACGCAAAATTTAACAAAATCCCCATTTTCTACGGCCTAAAAGCAAATTTAAACGAGTTTTTATAAAAATATTTAGATTTTAAGTGCTACAATGCGTAAATTTCTTTAAGGAATAATAATGCAAAGAATTTTCCTAAGTCCGCCGCACATGAGCGGCAAAGAGCAAGAGTACATAAACGAGGTTTTTAAGAGCAACTACATCGCGCCGCTTGGCGAATACGTGAATAAATTTGAAGCAAGCGTCTCAAGCTACGCGGGCGCGCCCGATGCGCTGGCGCTAAATTCCGGCACGTCGGCGATCCACTTGGCGCTAAGGGTGCTTGGTATCGGTGCGGGAGACGTGGTGTTAGCATCTACGTTTACCTTTATGGCGTCTGTTAGTCCGATACTCTATCAAGGCGCGACGCCCGTTTTCGTAGATAGCGACGAAAGCTGGAATCTAAGCCCCGAGCTGCTAAAAAAGGCGATCGCAAACTCGCCTAAAAAGCCAAAAGCGCTCGTCGTCACGCACCTTTACGGTCAGGCGGCAAAGATGAAAGAGATCTGCGAGATATGCGAACAAGAAAACATCGCCGTGGTCGAGGACGCGGCCGAGGCGCTGGGCGGCTTTTATAACGGCAAGGCGCTAGGTACGTTCGGACGACTGGGCGCATATAGCTTTAACGGCAACAAAATCATCACCACAAGCGGCGGCGGCATGCTAGTGGGCGAAAGAGAGCTCGTCGAGAAGGCGAGATTTTACAGCACGCAAGCTAGGGAGCCCTTTTTGCACTACGAGCACAAAGACTACGGCTACAACTACCGCCTAAGCAACGTCCTAGGCGCGATAGGAACGGCGCAGATGGAGGTGCTGGAAGCGCGCGTGATGAAAAAACGCGAAATTTTTGAAAAGTATAAAAAAGAGCTTCCTGAGCTTGAGTTTATGCCAGAGATTGCAAATTCTCGCGGCAACCGTTGGCTAACGACCGCGCTGTTTAAAGAAAAAGGCGCACATCTACGCGTGATAGAGGCGCTTGCGAAGGAAAATATAGAAAGCCGTCCGCTTTGGAAGCCGATGCACATGCAGCCTGTGTTTGAGGGGGCGCTAGCGTTTACAGACGGGACTAGCGAGGAGATGTTTGCGCGCGGTATCTGCCTGCCTAGCGGCACTGCGATGGGGGACGAGGAGTTTGCGCGAGTGGTAAAAATCGTAAAGGAAAATTTATAAATGTTTAAAGCGACGAAGCTAAAGCGGCTTGCGTTTTTTCTAACCTTTGACATCGCGATATTTGCAGCGTCGTTTTATCTGGCGTATCTGCTTAGATTTAGCGGCGTGCTGCCTGATTATTTTAGGGGCGGACTGGTCGCAGGCTGCGTTACGATGGTGGTTTTAAAGCTATTTTTCATGTGGCTTTTTAAAATTTACAAGGTGCCGTGGAGATTTTTCGGACTAAACGAAGCGAGGAAAATTTTCCTCGTTCATCTTTGCGCGATAGTTTGCTTTTGGATCGTTTATTTTGCGATGCCCGCGGTTTTCAACCCGTTTCCGCGAAGCGTGGTTTTTATAGACTTTATCATCTCGTGCCTGCTAATCGGAAATTTAAGGATCGCCAAGCGTATGTTTTTGGATTTTTCTAAAAAGCCGCACACGGGCGAGCCTTGCATCGTTATCGGCGCTACGTCAAAGGCGCTTCACGTTTTAAAAGGGCTTAGGCAGGGCTACATCGACCTTTATGCCGTTGGTGTCGTGGATGGTAGGAGCGATCTAGTCGGCACTTACTGCGACGGATTTTTAGTGCAGCCAAAGAGCCAAATCGCAAATTTGATCAAAGAGTACAACGTAAAAACCGCCATCATCGCGCTAGCGCTAGGCCAAGACGAGCTGGCGGAGCTTTTTGACGAGCTTACGGCCTACGGTATCCGCGATATCAAGATTTTTTCTATGTTTGGTACCGGCAAGGACGCGATCAAAGATATCTCGATCGAGGATCTGCTAGCTAGAAAGCCAAAAGACCTAGATAGCACCGCGGTGGAGAAATTTTTAGGCGGTAAGGTCGTTTTAGTTACGGGCGCAGGCGGCAGTATCGGTAGCGAAATTTGTAAGCAGTGCCTCAAATTTGGCGTTAGCAAGCTGATCATGATCGATCATAGCGAGTTTAATCTCTATAAAATCGGCGAGATAACTCACAGCGACAAAACCGTGAGTAAGATGATAAATATCGTAAACGAGGCCGATCTGCGCGCGGTTTTTGAGGAGTTTAAACCGCAGATCGCGATCCATGCCGCAGCCTATAAGCACGTGCCGCTTTGCGAAGCAAACCCGAAAGCCGCAGTCGTAAATAACATAATCGGCACTAAAATTTTGATTGATTTGTCCATAGAATACGGCGTTAGCAAGGTCGTGATGATCTCATCTGATAAAGCCGTGCGCCCGACGAATATCATGGGTGCGACTAAACGCGTGTGCGAGCTTTACGCGCTAAACTCAAATTTGCCTGCTAAAACCGAGATCGTCGCGGTGCGCTTCGGTAACGTCCTGGGCTCAAGCGGTAGCGTAATACCGAAATTTAAAGAACAAATCGAAAACAATAAACCGCTAACCGTCACGCACCCCGATATCACGAGGTATTTTATGCTGGTATCCGAGGCCTGTCAGCTAGTGCTTCAAGCTGCTTCGATCGCAAAAGGCGGCGAGCTTTTCGTGCTTGATATGGGCGAGCCGATAAAGATCGCCGATCTAGCTAAAAAGATGCTGATTTTATCAAACAAAGAGCACCTGGGCGTCGAATTCGTCGGCCTTCGTCCGGGCGAGAAGCTTTATGAGGAGCTTTTAATAAACAAAGACGACGTAAAAACCGAGTTTCAGTCTATTTTCGTGACGCACTCGGGCGAATACGACGTGGCTAAACTAAACGAGCAAATTAAAAATTTAACGCATGCGGACGATGTCGTGGCGGCGCTCAAAGAGATCGTGCCGGAGTTTAATCACGCGCTAAATAAGGAATAAATTTGACGTTACAAGATATACAGAGGTTTTCGGAGTTAAGATACAAGGCTAGAGCCTATATATGCTATCTTTTTAGTAAAAATTTGCCAAATAGGCTGCCGGGGGTAAACGCCGAGTCGATAAAAAGCGGCTTTGATAAAATGGCGCACGAGATAGAGGGCTTTGACGCGTTTTACGTGCTTGACGCAAACGGCGTGCAGATAGGCGACGCCGTGAGCCTAAACGAAAAATACAAAGCCGGCGACGGCGAAAACTGTAGCAATAAGTCTTATTATTACACCGCGGTGCGCGAGAAGCGCTGCGTGCTAAGCGACCCGTACCCATCCTCGCTCACGGGCGAGCTGTGCGTGACGGCGTCCACTCCGATATATGACGACAAAGGGGAGCTAAAATTCGTCGCGTGTATCGACGTTTCGCTAGAAAATATCCTAGCCATCGTCTCTCACGGCAGGCTAGAGAGCTACTTCGGCAAATTTCTAAAGGTCGTTTATACCGCATTTTCGGCCGCGCTTTTTATCATAGCTCTGTTTTTGTTCGCCGACGCGCTCAAGGGGCTTTTGGCTAAAGATTTTTTAAATATCGAAGTCGAAAAGATGTTTGAGCACACGATCGTGCTGACGCTAGCGCTTGCGATCTTTGACCTGGTTAAAGCGATATTTGAGGAAGAGGTGCTGGGTAAAAGCAAGCGCGGCGAGGATATGGAAAACAAAACGATGATTAGATTTATCGGATCGATCATCATCGCGCTTGCGATCGAGGCTCTGATGCTCGTGTTTAAATTTGCTATCACGGCGCCCGATCACATCATAAACGCGATCTATCTCATCGGCGGCGTTGCGATGCTTATGGTCGCGCTTAGCGTCTATCTTTTTGCTACCAAGCAAAGGAGTTCGCATTGATCGGCATCATCGACTACGGCGCGGGAAATTTAAGGAGCGTTTTAAACGCGTTTGAGAGTTTAAATTTAAAGGCGAAACTTGTCGGTCGCGGCGAGGAGCTGGGTAAATTTGATAAGATAATCTTGCCCGGCGTCGGGGCTTTTGGCGAAGCGATGCAAAAGCTAAAAGATAGAGATTTTATCCCCGCGATAAAAGAGGCCGTAGCCGGCGGAAAGCCGTTTTTGGGCATTTGTCTGGGTATGCAGCTGCTTTTTGAGCAAAGCGAGGAGTTTGGCGTAAACGATGGTCTTGGGCTCGTAAAAGGACGAGTGGTTAAATTTGACCCGTCCAAATTTGACGCTCCGCTAA
>CALIWP010000255.1 GCA_938046705.1 uncultured Campylobacter sp.
CAGGGCGAGCTTAGCCGACTAGTTAGAAACATCGAGCCTGATCGCGCTAATAAAATTTTACGCCACCAAGCACGCAGTATCAGCACCGCCGTAAGTCTTGCTAGCGGTTTTTTTGACATGATAGATAGCGAGGTTTTGGGCGAGCAGGGCTTTATTCTCGACATTGCAACTAAAAGCAAAGATCTAAATACTAAAATTCAAAACGCATTTTGGAAATGGCAGGAGGATTGCTGCATTTACGGCGTTTATGATTTTGAGGATTACGAAGAGCTAACGCTAAATGCGCTTTACAGAGACGGCGAGGCGTTTATTAGGCTCGTGCGCGGCGACACGCTCAAAATGGAGCTAATAAGCGCCGAGAGTATCGATAGTGACTACACCGACGAGAGCAAATTTATATTTTATGGCATAGAAAAACAGAGTAAATTTAGCCTTACGCCGGTGAGGTATTTTGTAAAAAGAGATCATAACGAGCGTTTGGGTATCGAAGCAAAAGACATAATCCACATAAGAAAACCGATGATCGCCGAGCAAACGCGCGGCAACTCAAAGCTAGCCACGGCGATTTTTGACATACACCAAAAAGACAAATTTAAAAAAGCCGAGCTAAACCGCGCACGCCTTGCTAGCGAAATGACGGGATTTTATACGCAAAAAGACGAGGGCGCGATCGGCGGGATAGCTCCGGAATTTGATGAGGATACGGGCGAGCTAACGAACGAAAGCGCCAAAATAGACCTGCCCGAAAACGTAGAAACGGGCACGATGAGGTATTTGGAAGCGGGTATCGAGCCTAAATTTATCGATCCGCACAACCCGACCAATATCGAGTTTTTCCTAAAAAGCACCAACCAAGAAGTGGCGCGATCGCTAGGTATCAGCTACGCGACGCTTACGGGTGATTTGCGCGAGGTAAATTATAGCTCGATCCGTCAAGGAACGACGAGTGAGCGAAGGGGTTTTAAGCGCGTGCAAAATTTCCTCCGACGCAAAATGCATAACGCCATTTTTAAAGAGTGGCTAAAAATAGAGCTTTTAATGAACAGAATATCGCCCAAAGAATACGGCGAAATTTTAGATCATTTTATCTTTAAGCCGCAAGGATGGGAGTATATCGATCCAAATAAGGAAGTGAGCGCTAACGCCAAGGCGATCGAGTGTGGATTTAAAACGCGCATCGAGGTTTTGAGAGAAAAAGGGATCGAATACGACACCTATCTCGACGAGCTGGAAAAAGAGAAGCAAATCGTGCAAAAACTGCAAGAAATAGAAAAAATCAAGAAAGGAAATAGCGGCCGTGAATGAGAATATTTTAAAAGACGCACGCAATTTTAGCGTAAATTTAGGCAAAGATGCGGCGTTTGACGACGAAGCAAAAACAATTAGCTTTATCGCGCTCTCAAAAAACAATCTACATAAAAGAGTTAGTTTTTGGGGCGACGAGTATTCTGAGCGTAGATACTAGCGGGGTTAAATTTAACGCCAAAACGCTTTATTTGGATCATGATCCGACGTTTGCTAATGCAATCGGCTCGATAATCGAGACTAAATTTGAAAACGGAGATTTTAAAGCCAAGGTTAAATTTAGCGATGAGGTAGCTAGCTCAAAAGAAGCTTACGCGAAATACAAAGCCGGGCTGAGCGATAGCGTGAGCGTTGGATTTGGAAACTACAAAGTAAAAGAAATGGACAAAATAGAAGGGGTGGAGCATTACCAAATTTACGAGGGCGAGATCGTCGAACTCTCAGCCGTTTGGCAAGGAGCCGACCCTAACGCAAAAATATCAAAATTTAATCAACCAAAAGGAGAAAAAATGCCAATGAACGAACAAGCAGCGCCGCAAGAGAGCGCAAAACTAGCTGCAACGCCAAGCGCTGGCGAGCTTGCCAAACTAAACGAGCAAGTAAGATTAAGCGAAGAGACTAGAGCAAACATTATCGAGCTAGCTCACATTTTAGGGCGCGAAAAAGAGGCGCTCGCTGCGATAAGCGCAGGCAAGAGCTACGCTGAATTTAGCAAAGAAATGGCCGAGCTAAATGCCAAAAGCGAGATAAAAACCGTAAATATCCTCTCAAAAAGAGATAATAGCGCGTGCTTTAGCCTTGCAAACGTCATCAAATCGGCCGTAGATAGAAACGTCGATTTGTCGCGCGAGATGGAATACAGAGGCAAAGAGATCGGGCGTTTTGCGCTGCCAGACGAGTTTATCGCAAATTTCGCCGACGGAGTAACAAGCACGACGACGGCAGCCGACGCCGTAAATAAAGAATACCGGGGCGATCTACTTATCGAGCAACTAAAACAAGATAGCAAACTGCTAAATTTTTGCACATGGCTACCGAACCTAAGCACAAATTTGACTATCCCGCGCGATACGTCTAGCATCACCGCAGACTTCGTCGAGGAAGGCAAAAGACGCGACGCTGAAAAGATGACGTTTGACAACATCTTGCTAAGCCCTCACACCCTAAACGCAAATATCATCATCACTAGAACGATGCTAAACATGAACGCGTTTGAGCTTGAGAGCTTTGCGTTTAAAAAGCTAAAAGCCGCGATCCGCAAAAAGATAGAGCAGACACTGCTTTACGGCAACGGAGTCGTAAAGGGGCTATTTGCCACAAGCGGAGTGCCGACCGTCGCCGGTTACATGACTGCGCCT
Organism: uncultured Campylobacter sp.; assembly: GCA_938046705.1. The sequence goes on from CALIWP010000255.1 coordinate 2,664, forward strand.
ACTTTAGAGCTTACCTTGGCCTTTGGCGATAAGCTAGACGCGGCGGAGCTTGATACCGAGCACTCGAAGTTTTTTATCAACGGAAC
>CALIWP010000256.1 GCA_938046705.1 uncultured Campylobacter sp.
GCGATATCGTGCGCTGCGCCGTATTTGACGAGGAGGACACCGCCGCACTGCGCGAGGTCGTTAAGGCTAGCCCGCTACCAGTCGTCGCCGATATCCACTTTAACCACAACTACGCCGTGATAGTTAGCGAGTTCGTCGACGCTATCCGCATAAATCCGGGCAACATCGGCTCAAAAAAGAACATCAAAGCCGTCGTGGACGCGTGCAAGCAGCGAAATTTGCCTATCCGCATCGGCGTAAACTCCGGCTCGCTCGAAAAGCAGTTTGAGGACAAATACGGCCGAACGGTCGAAGCGATGGTGCAAAGCGCGCTTTATAACATAAATTTGCTCGAGGATTTTGACTTTACCGATATCAAAATCTCGCTAAAATCAAGCGACGTCGAACGCACGATGGCCGCTTACCGCGCGCTTAGGCCGCTCGTGGCGTATCCGTTTCACCTGGGCGTGACGGAGGCCGGCACTAGCTTCCACGCGACGGTAAAGTCTGCGATCGCGCTAGGCGGACTGCTACTGGAGGGTATCGGCGACACGATGCGAGTTAGCATCACGGGCGAGCTCGAGGAGGAGATCAAGGTCGCAAAAGCGATCCTAAAAGACAGCGGCCGCCAAAAAGAGGGGCTAAATATCATCTCGTGCCCGACCTGCGGGCGTTTGCAGGCTGATCTTATGGCTGCGGTAAAGCTCGTCGAGGAAAAGACCAAACACATCAAAGAGCCGCTAAACGTCTCGGTGATGGGCTGCGTCGTAAACGCGATCGGCGAGGCTAAGGGTGCGGACGTAGCGATAGCATTTGGCAAAGGAAACGGCATGATAATGCGCAAAGGCGAGGTTGTCGCGAGGCTGCCCGAGAGCGAGCTAGTCGATAGATTTTTACTCGAGATCGACGACGAGATAAAGTCTCGCCAGGCGCACTAAATCAAAGGAAAAACATGCAAACTACGACATTTCACATCGAAATACCAAGCGACAGAAGCGATCTAATCGCGATAGCTACCACGCTGTCAAACGAAGTAAAAAAGCTAATTGCGGCCGATAAATTAAAAAGCAAAAAGAGCGTGCCAAGTCTTGAAATCATGCGATTTGCAGGCATAGTAAAGGGTAAGGCTGGTCAAAATTTAGACGATATAAAAGAGCTAAAAATCGCCGATAAAAAATATATGAAAAAAAGATACGGCATAGATGGCTAAAATTTTCCTTGATAGCAATATTTTGATTGATTTTTTAGTCGAAGAAAGAGGCGCTCTAAATTTGGCGGCCGTTAAACTTTTTGAAAATTTTAGTGCTAGTGACACTATTTGTTACTCATTCGGTAGTATAAGCGATGTGGCTTACGTGCTAAAAAAATGTTATAAAATTTCAGATGAAATTATTTTGGATTTTTTTAGCGCATTATCGTGGACGTCAAATTTTAAATGTCTACCGCTATCTAATGATGGGCTATCGCTGGCGTGCGAATACGCAAAGAGCGAGTTAAAATCTGGGCGCAAGATAGACTTTGAGGATGTTTTGCAGTATTTTTGCGCGCTAGAGGGCGGCTGTGAGGCGATCGTCACAAACGACAAAACCTTTCCAAAACTACAAATAGCCTTAAAGCGCACGGATGCTAATCTTGAAGATTACGCGCCGAAACAAAAAATTTAAACGGATAAAAAATGGCAAAAGAAAACATCGATATGCACAATCTCTACGACCTGGATATGGAGCGCGCGATCCTCGCATCCATCATCTATAGCGCGGATAATCTAAGCGAGATTTTCGATATCCTAAGCCCGTTTGACTTTTACCTGCGCGCTC
>CALIWP010000257.1 GCA_938046705.1 uncultured Campylobacter sp.
CACTCGCGGGTTAAATTTGATCGCTTCGCGCGCATTATGTTCGCCGATACCGCCCGCCATACCAAAGTCAAATTTAATCCCTCGCAAAATCTCCCAATCAAAGCTAATGCCGTTGCCGCCGGCATTTTCGCCCTTGCAATCAAAAAGCGGCATATCGCAAAGCGCGGTATCTACGACGGGCAGCACGTCTAGCACGCTATAAACGCGCCAAACCTCTAGCCCCGCGGCCTTTAAATTTTCGTACAAATTTGAGCTAACCTCGCCGTGGATCTGCGCCACGTCAAGCGCGGCAAATTCGCAGATTTCCATTATCTCGCAGTCGCTTTGCCCGGCAAAAACGCCGACGCATTTTTTACCCGCCCCGTGTGCGATGTCCGCTATCTCGCGTGCCGTTTCGGGGCTTACTTGTCGTTTGCTTTTGGCAAATATCGTGCCTAAAAAATCGACGTCCAGACTCGCCACATCGCGCGCCTCCGCAGGCGTTTTGATACCGCAAATTTTAATTAAAACGCTCATTTTTCTCCTAAAAAATATAATATCGCAAACTAGTCTCTGCGATCTCTTTCATTATTTCAAACATCTCGTTTGCGCTCCACTCGTCTTTGCGAAAATACATACTCACGGGAGAAAATTTATTGTGCTCGCTGTTGCCATCTAGCTTAAAAATATAAGTTTTGTTGAGGTAGTAAAATTCGTTCATTGTGCTAAGTTTTGAAAATACGTTTTTTGTACTAGCGTCGTTTTCGTTAAAGTCGTCACCACTACCAAAGCATACGAAAGGCGTTATGTATTCGTGGTTCATCATGGCCCTTATGCCGATTAAATTTTTGCCTAGGCGTTCTATGGCGTTACCCCTAGCTTGCTTTTTTAGTCCTTCTTCGGCACGTTTATCGTTTGTGCCTTGCCTTTTAACTTCTGCAGCCAGAAGCAGTTTTTGATATTTTATATCACCCAATTTTTTGAGTATCAAAAAACCGCCGTCAGGCATGATAGTATTATCTCCCCATGTTGTATCAAACTGTTTTCTGATACCGCCATTTTTTATATTTTCCATCATCTCTTTTAACGACAATCTTCCACTAAATTCAAGATAAAAGCCATTAAAATTTGAAATTTGACTAAATCTATTTTCTATATAATCAATAGTTTTTGCATAGCTTGCGCTATGTTTTTATCGTCAAATTTTGACTCAACATTTTTAGGTTTATGCTGATTTATATTTTTTCTTAGATCGTCACTATTTGCCATTTTAAGCCTTTTTCACGATGTAGATGTACTCGGTTACGTAAAGTGCTCGGTTATTTAAATTTCTGCTTGCGCGGTAGGTTGGGTAGCGGATTTCGTGTTTTATAACTTTGCCGATTTTTGATAAATTTAAAAGAAACTCCGCCTCGCTGATAAAGCCTTCCGAGTTAAAAGAGATGACTAGATATCTGGCTGGAAATTTAGATAGTAAGGCAAAAAATTCGTCCGCCGCTTTTGCTTTTTTATTAAAATTTGAGCGGTTCCAATCATTTGGTATACCCGATACTTCACTTAAGTTTTTAGGGTTAGGAGCCTTAAAATTGGTGATTAAATTTAGCATAAAGTAGTTTGAGCCGTAAGGGTGCTGATTGTACGGAGGGTCAAAGTAAGCGATATCTAAAGGGGATAAAATATCTGCTAGTTTCAAGGCATCTTGCTGATAAACTTCAAATTTGCTCGTAAAATTTGAAAAAACAGGCTTTCGAAGAGTAATTTTGCCTAAAATTCTATTTAGCGCATTTTCTCCGCTACCGCCGAATTTCCCCACTCCATCCTTGTCTTTGTAAAAGCCTTTAAACACGCCGCCCGTGTTTGAGTGGATGCTCGCTTCGCTAAGTAACGGCGCTATAAAAAAATGCCTAAGATCAGGCTCTATTTCTTCTATTGCTTTGCGCAAACCGCCAATTATTAGCGCATTTTCACGAGAGTAAAACACTCTCTCGCCGTGTTTGATACTAGCGTCGTCTTTTGGGGCATAAAGCTTGCTTATAAAACTTTCGTTGGGATTAAATTTCTCTAAAATTTGCTCAAAATTTCGGTCAATTTGTTCTTTAAGTTTTGGTGTAAAATTTGAAAGATAGCATGAGTTTATCACGCGCGAATAATCCTCTAAGTCGTTTGCAACAACGAGGCTCGAATGCGCTTTGGCTGCTCTTGCAACTACGCCCGAGCCACTAAAAACGTCTACAAAGCTTATCTTTTGTTTTTTTAATTCGTTCTTTATCTCACAAACCACATTTAAAATTTCGTTTAATATCGCGCGCTTGTTGCCGAGATAGCTAATTAGCTGTTCTTTTAAAAAGATAGGGTTTTCGGCGACTTTAACATCTTTTGTGGTATTTTTCACGCTTCGCCTCGCACGTAGTCTTCAAAATAGCGATAAACTTTACCGCTTTTTATCGCGTCCAGGATGACCTCTTTTGCCTGCGCAGGGCTGTCCGCGACGCCCGCTGCATAGAGCGCAAACATCGCGTTTAGCACGACGACGTCAAATTTCGGTCCGTCCAGCTCGCCTTTTAAAATTTGCTTTAAAATTTCGGCGTTTTGCTCAGGCGTGCCGCCCTCGATCTCGCTGTGAAACGCCCGTCTGAAGCCAAACTGCTCGGGCGTGATGCTGTACTCGCTGATCTGGCCGCTGCGTAGCTCCACGACGCGCGTCTCGTCACACAAGCTGATCTCGTCTAGTCCGTCCTCGCCGCGAACTACCAGCGCTCGCTCGCGTCCCAGTAGCTGCAGCGTCTCGGCGTAGAGGCGCAAAACAGGCTTGTGATAGACGCCCACGAGCTGATTTTTGAGCGCTAAATTTGGATTTAGCAGCGGGCCTAACACGTTAAAAACCGTGCGGATACCTAGGCGCTGGCGCACTTCGCGCACTTCGCCCACTAGCGGGTGGAAAAACGGCGCGTGGAAAAAGGCTAAATTTTTATCGTTTAACAGTTCGCGCTGCCCCAGGAGCGAATTTGAGCTATGAACGCCCAAAATTTCCAGCACGTCCGAGCTGCCTGACTTGCTAGAAACGGCTTTGTTTCCGTGCTTTGCGACCTTGACGCCAAGGCTTGCTAGGATAAACGCGACGGTCGTTGAGATATTTATCGTTTTAAAGCCGTCGCCGCCAGTGCCGCAAAGATCGATCATCGGCGATGGATCGCGGTAGGTCTGCGAGTATTTTAGGATGTTTTTGGCGAGGCTTGCGAGGCTTTGCGGATAGAGGCTTTTTTCGCTGATTAGCACCAAAAGTGCCGCTAGCTGCGTGATCTCGTACTCTTTGCTAGCGATGATTTCGCAAATTTGCTCAAAGTCGCGGTCGTCCAAGCGCTCGTTTTCTTGTAGTTTGATTAGAAACGGCTTGAGCGGGCGGATCTTTGGCTCTTTGACGACTTCGGACGAAGGCGCGACTTCGTAGTTGATGAAATTTTCGATGATTTTTTTGCCGTACTGCGTGAAGTAGCTCTCGGGGTGAAACTGGATACCAAAAATCGGCCTGTCTCTCACGCTAAGCGCCATAACTACGCCGTCCTCGCTCACGGCCGAAGCCTCTAAATTTGACGGTAGCTCATCCACGTAAAGCGAGTGGTAGCGCATGACCTCAAATTCGTCCGGCAGTCCCGTAAATAACGGCTCTTTGCGGCTAACTTTTATGAGCGAAGTTTTGCCGTGATAGGGCTTTTCTAGGCGTTTGATTTTGGCGCCGTAAACGAGCCCGATCGCCTGATGTCCGAGGCAGATACCAAGGATCGGCGCGGCGATGTCGCTTCGCAAAATCTCTAAACAAATGCCGCTATCTTGCGGGTGTTTCGGTCCCGGGCTTAATACGATTTTGCTCGGATTTAGCCTGCGGATTTCATCAAGAGTGATCTTGTCGTTGCGCACGCAGCATACTTCTTCGTCGGTTAGTTCGCGTAGATACTGCTCCACGTTGAAAACGAAGCTGTCATAATTGTCTATCAATAAAATCATTTCTTTCCTTTTATACGGCTTGTCTTGCGAGCGCTTTTCCGAGATTTTGCAAAATTTTCGCTCCGCAGGCTATATGCCTAGCGCACGCTCAATTTTGCTTCAAAACTCGAAAAATCATCTCACGATACTTCGCCCTGTTGCTTTGCTTCCAAATTTACAGTTAAATTTGTAAATTTCAGCTTCAAATTTGAATATTAAGAAGTCAAGGCGCCGTATTTTTTCGTCAGACGAGGCAGCGGCGAGCGAGGCGAGGGAGCGGACTAGCCGTCCGTGACCGAAGCCGACTGAGCTGGTAACGAAGTATGGCGGAAAAAAACAAGCCGTCAAATTTAAAGCTTGCGGATTTTGGCGATCTCGTCGCGCAACGCCGCCGCCTTCTCAAATTCTAGCTGCTCCGCGGCTTCTAGCATCTGCTTTCTTAGCTCTTTGATTATGCTGGCTCGCTCGCTGGCAGGCATTTTTTCCAGATTTTTGCCGCGTTTATATATCTCGCCTTCATCCTCGACGTGCAGGCTCTCCTCGATGTTTCGGCTGGCCGAGCGCGGCGTGATGCCGTGGGCGCGGTTGTATTCGTCCTGCATCTTGCGGCGAGCCAGCGTCGTATCCATCGCTTCTTGCATGGATTTGGTGATCTTTTTGGCAAACATCAGCACCCTTCCGTTTACGTTTCTAGCCGCGCGCCCCATCGTTTGTATGAGGCTCGTCGTCGAGCGCAAAAAGCCCTCCTTATCAGCGTCCATGATGGCTATGAGGCTAACCTCGGGCAGATCAAGCCCTTCTCTTAGCAAATTTATGCCGATAAGCATATCAAACTCGCCTCCGCGCAGCCCGCGGATGATCTCGTTTCGCTCGACGGCGTCGATATCGGAGTGCATGTATTTGACTTTGATGCCTAGCTCTGTGTAGTAGCGGCTGAGCTCCTCGGCCATCTTTTTGGTGAGCACGGTGACTAGCACGCGCTCGTTTCTCTCGATCGTTTTTTTAGCCTCGTCAAATAAAATCTCCACCTGATTTTCGCTATCTTTTATCTCGATTAAGGGATCAAGCAGTCCCGTCGGACGTAAAATTTGCTCATAGACGTGGCCGCAGCTTAAATTTATCTCGTATTCGTTCGGGGTCGCCGAGACGAAAAGAAATTTGGCGCGTTTGTTTATAAACTCGTCAAATTTAAGCGGACGGTTATCAAGCGCGGACGGGAGGCGAAATCCGTACTCCACCAGCACCTCTTTACGGCTGCGATCTCCTGCGTACATACCGCGAAACTGCGGCAGGCTCACGTGGCTCTCGTCCACGATGACTAGGTAGTCCTTGCCACCCAGCTCAAAATAATCAAACATCGAATACGGCGTCTCTCCGGGCTTTTGCCCGGTTAGGTGGCGCGCGTAGTTTTCGATGCCCTTGCACATGCCCGTGCTACTCATCATTTCTAGGTCAAATTCTACTCGTTGTTTTAGGCGCTGGGCTTCGACGAGCTTGCCTTGCTCGTTAAATTCTTTTAGCCGCTCAGCTAGTTCCTCTTCTATCTGTTTGGTGGCGATTTTTAAGCGATCTGCGCCTACGATAAACTGACTCGTGGCATAAAGCGTAAATTTGCT
>CALIWP010000258.1 GCA_938046705.1 uncultured Campylobacter sp.
GAAAATCGCCGGTGAAGTGTAAATTTAGATCTTCCATCGGTGCTAGCTGCGAGTAGCCACCACCTGCTGCTCCACCCTTTATGCCAAAAACTGGCCCCAAAGATGGCTCGCGAAGTGCTAGGCAAACCTTTTTATTAAGTGAATTTAGCGCGTCGGCTAGACCGATCGACATAGTTGTTTTGCCCTCACCATATGGGGTTGGATTAGTCGCAGTGACTAATATGAGCTTTGAGTTTGACGGCTCAAGCCTTGGAGAAATTTTTGCCTTATATTTGCCGTAAAGTTCAAGCTCGTCTTCGTTTAAGCCTAGTTTTGCGGCAACTTTACTGATGTGTTCAAGTTTTGTTTGGTGAGTTATCTCGATATCGCTTAGCATTTTACCACTCCAAATATGTTTTTGCTTTTTTTATCTCACTGATGTTGATCTCAAAAATTCCCTCTTCGTTTTCTACTGCGATGCTCTCTTCGTTCGCTTTTACAAGCCTTCCTACAAATTTCTCAGCCTCGGTTTGAACTTTTACAAGCTCGCCAACGCTCGCTTTAAAGTGAGATGGCTTACTAAGCTTTCTCTCAAGGCCAGGTGAGCTAACCTCAAGGTTATAATCCCCACTAACTGGCGGTGTCACATCAAAGATAGGCGAGAGTAGACGGCTTACTTTTTCACAGTCATCAAGGCTCACTCCGCCATTTTTTGTAATATAAACTCTAAAAATAGCCCTACCATTTTCATTTGCGATCTCACTGTCATAAAGCTCGACACCGCATTCGCGTACTAGTTTGTCTAAATTATCCATTTTTGTTTAAATCCTTTGAAATTTTATCAAACAACTTATCCATATGGTTTTGATACTCTAACCTATCATCAAATTTAAAGTGAAAATTTGGGCATCTATACCAGCCCTCAGCTGCCATGCAGTGGTTTTGCAAGTGCCTACAAACTCGCTTCAAATGTCCCAAAATATACTCTTGTTCACGCTCGTCAAAAGCCATCTTATCAAGATAAACAAAGGCGTCGTATCTGCCCTTTTTACACTCGACGTCAGTGACGCAAAGCCCCTTTAAAATGCTATCTTCAAGAGTGGCTAAAGCCTCTGGAATGAGCTCTTTTAGCACGCTCTCTGTTCTCATACGCTTTATTTCGTTAGCGTTCATAGAGTGGCTTTCTCCTTGACTTCTTTGAAGCTTTCGATATAGTCGTTTTCTCTAATGTCGTTGAAATTTTCGATACCAACGCCGCACTCATAACCTTTAGCAACCTCTTTAACGTCATCTTTGAAGCGTTTTAGCGAACTTACCAAGCCCTCATAAACGACCACCCCTTCTCTAATAAGGCGAATTTTTGCGCCTCTATTTATCGTACCTTCAGTGACGATACATCCAGCAATAGTTCCAACTTTTGGCACATGGATCACTTGGCGAACCTGAGCTTGACCAAGCTGCTCTTCTCTGATGATTGGTGACATTAGTCCGCCCAAGATTGCTTTCACGTCGTCAATTAAATTATAAATAACATTATAAGTCTTTATCTCGACACCGCTCTCTTTTGCCTTTTCTTTTATCTCGCCAGTTGGTCTTATGTTGAAACCAAGGATTATACAGTCTTCGCTCGCACTAGCAAGTGCCACGTCGCTTTGCGTGATGCCGCCAACACCAGAGTGGATGACATTTACTCTGATCTCATCATTTGCTAGTTTTTCTAGGCTTGCTTTTAGCGCCTCAAGTGAACCACCAACGTCAGCTTTGATGATGACTGGAAGCGTCTTTAACTCACCCTCAGCAATCTTAGCACTAAGCTCGTCAATACTAACTTTCGTGCTCTTACTAAGCTCTTTTTGGCGGATATATTCAGCTTTTTTCTGTGCGTATTCGCGGGCTTCTTTATCGGTTTTGACGCTTATTAGCGTTTCGCCGGCTTCCGGAATCTCGCTAAGGCCCATTATCACGCCGCATTCGCCAGGTTTTATCTCTTTTAAAATTTTACCTTGGTCGTCGGTTATCGTTCTTATCTTGCCGTATGCGACGCCCGCGACCACGATATCACCGACTCTTAGAGTACCGTTTTCTACGATAACTGTAGCTACCGGACCGCGCCCTTTTTGCTGCGAGCTTTCTATTATAGCTGCTTTGGCGTTTGCCTTTGCGTTTGCTTTTAGTTCTAAAATTTCAGCCTGCAAAAGTACGATCTCAAGCAGATCGTCTATGCCCGTGCCCATCTTTGCAGAGATAGGTACAAACTCGTATGTGCCGCCCCAGTCGGTAGATAGGATATCTAGCTCAGCTAGTTCGCTTTTTACTTTGTCTGGGTTTGCAGCCTCTTTATCCATCTTGTTTATCGCGATGATGATCGGTACGCCAGCGGCTTTTGCGTGGCTCACGGCCTCTTTGGTTTGCGGTTTTACGCCGTCGTCGGCTGCGACTACGATGATGACTATATCGGTGATCTTAGCACCTCTAGCGCGCATGGCCGTGAACGCTTCGTGGCCCGGAGTGTCGATAAAGGTAATATTTTTGCCGTTTTTATTTACCATGTAGGCGCCCACGTGTTGCGTGATGCCGCCCGCTTCGCCCGCTGCCACGCGCGAGCTTCTGATGTAGTCTAGTAGCGATGTTTTGCCGTGATCGACGTGACCCATGATGGTTATAACAGGAGCTCGGACGGTCAAATTTGTATCGTCTAGCTGCTCCTCTTCTTCGTCGTAGGCTTTAACGTAGTCAAACGCTTCTTGCGTATCGACGATATTTACCTCTATGCCGAATTCATCAGCCAAAATCTCTATCGCATCCTCGTCTAAGAAATCGTTTTTGGTCGTCATCATGCCTAGCATAAAGAGCTTGCCGATGATTTCGCTAGGTTGCTTGTTGATCTTGTCGGCAAATTCGTAAAGGCGGATCTCTTTTGGTATCTCGACGTAGGTTACCGCTTCGCCGTTATGGTCGGCTCGTTGCGATTTTTTATGTTTTTTGCGAGGCCTGCGCGCTGTGCCTTGTTCTAGAAACGAGCTTATGGAGGTATTTAGGACCGGCTTATAGCCCGTATTTGTCGGTTGTTTGATTTTTTGAGGCTCCGGAGTTTGCGTTCGTACTGAAAAATCGGGCAATATAACTACGTCTTCGTCGTCTATCACGATGTCCGCCATATCGCGGTCGCCGAGTAGATCCATCTTTGTAGCGCCGTCTTTTTTGGTTGCGACGACCGGTTTTTTCTCTTTTTTCTTTTTGCGTTCGATCTTTTCGTTGCTAAATCTAAACATATTTTCCAAATTTAGCGCCGGCGCAGACTCTCTTCTCTCGCTTGCTCTAGGTGCTGGCTGCTCGTCTTTTTTCTTTTTTACGATGACTAGGCCGCGTCTTTTTTGCAGGCTAACATCGGCTAAGCTTTCTTTTGGCTGAACGGGATCGGTAGCCACAGGTTGGGCTTCTGGCTCCTCTTTGGGAGCTGCTTGGATTTTTGGCTCCGGCGCTTTTTCGGCCGGTTTTTGAATGACTGTTTTTTGCTCTTTTTCAGATTTCTTGTCGTTTTTTGTTTCTACTTTTTCTTTTGGCAAAGGCTTTTCTTCTTTTGCGGCGGTTGGTTTTTTAGCCTCTTTTGGCTTGCTTTCTTTTTCCTCTTTGCCCTCTTTAGTTTCTGCTTTTTTGACGGTCGGTTTTTTCTTTTCCGGTTTTTTCTTGAGAGCTTCGGGGATCTCGCCGGTTTGGATGTAGGTGTATAGCGCCGCCGCTTCTTCAGGACTAACGCCGCTTGAGTGCGTTTTGACCTTTAGCCCAAGCTCAATAGCCTTTTCCAAAACCTCTTTGCTATTGTAGCCGAGCTCATTTGCTATCTCTGAAATTCGAACAGTCCCCATTTAAGAGTATCTCCTTTAAATTTTGCCCGTTTTGTAGCGTCGCTATAAAGCTGCCTGCGACTCTTCCGAGCGATTTTCTTAAAATTTTCTCGTCTTTTTTTAGACATTCCTCGCAAAGATAAAAGCTGCGTCCGTTTCCGTTTCCGAAAAATAGCGAAGAATTTATCAGTCTGTATCTACGCAAAATTTGCTGTTCAAAGCGCTTTTTGCAGACCACGCACGTCCTGATAGGGATAAATTTTTGAGCCATTATTATAACTTCTTTTAGCTTTTTTTTAGCTTTGTAGGATTTTTATCCCGTCGTTGTCGAAATTAAAAATTTCAACTCGAAAGCTCTTAAATTTATCTTGCAGTTTTTGTTTTAAATTTGCCACATCGTCCGCGTAAACGATGTTTAAAAAGCTAGACCCGCTACCAGAAAGCGTACTCAAAAGAGCGCCGTTTTCGTAGGCTATCTTGCGCACTTCAAAGAGCTCTGGCAGGTTTTGCATGCGGATTTGTTCGTGCATTACGTCTTTTGCCGCCGTCCTTAAAAGCTCGTAATTTTCGCTAAAAAAGCAAGCCGTGAGAAATGCGGCGTGAGAGAGGTTGCTAACGCACTCGCTCATCGTGAAATTTTTAGGTAGCTTGGCGCGCGATTCGTTCGTGCTCATGGGCTTATCGGGGATCACGACGACGGCTTTTATATCGGCGTTTAAAGGTTTTTTTAGGGATTTTACCTTGCCGTTTTCAACGACTGAGCTCACAAAACCGCCAAGCGTCGCCGGAGCGATGTTGTCGGGGTGGTTTTCGTAAACTAGCGCCTGGTTTAAAATAGCGCTTTTATCAGCCTTAAATCCCGCCGCCGCATAAGCTGCTGCGATAGCTGAAGTGATGACCGCAGAGGAGCTGCCAAGTCCGCGCGAAAACGGGATCTGGTTGGTAAAAATCATACGAAAAGTATCTTTTTTGCCTGTTAATTTGATGTAAATTTCATTGAAAATAGATAAAAAAATATTGTTTTTTTTAAGAAGCGCATTATCTTTGCCTTCGCCTAAAATGCTCACTGAGGCGAAATTTGCCCTCGTTATCTCAACTGTATTGTGTAGCTCTAAGGCAAGTCCTAGGGCGTCAAAACCGGGGCCTATGTTTGCGCTCGTGGCGGGAACTAAAATTTGCAAAAAATCTCCTAAACGGCTTGAATAACGTAATTTGGTAGAGTATCTAAATTTAGATTTAAAACGGCTAAATTTTGCGGCAAGCCAAATTCGCCAGCTTGCGCTTTTTGCAGTTTGACGCCATAAGGAGTATCTACGAAGCTTAAGTTTTTATTCGCCCGTATCGGTGCGCCGCCGTTTAGCTCAAAGCCGCTAACTGCGTAAAATTCGCACTCTTTTACGATGCTAATGGTCTTTAAAACGACGTATGCGACTTTTACGCCCATAAAGCTTCCCGGGCCGTTTGCGTAGATGATTTTTTGTAGGTTAAATTTGCCGCCGTTTAATATCTCGTCCATTATTTTTACGAGGGAGACGTCGGATTTTTCTTCGCTAGAAATTTGCTCTATAAGCTCGCCGTTTTCGTCATAAACGCCGACGATTAGCGGCGAGCTAAGAGCGATAACTAAAATTTGGATATTTTTTATGCAAATACCTTTTGATATTCGCGCGCGAAATCGCCTTTTAGCGTGACAATTTCGTAGTTTTTATCGTCGCTTAGGATGGCTAGCGTTAGCTCATGATTTAGCTCGTGACTGCCCGCAAAGCTCGTATAATCAGCCATCAATGGCGCACCCATCAAGCTTAGATCGCCGATCGCGTCTAAAATTTTATGACGAACGAATTCGTTTTCAAAGCGCAGGCCTTCGGGATTTAAAATTTTATTATCGTCGATAACCACGGCGTTATCTAGGCTGCCGCCGAGGGCTAAATTTTGCGCTCTTAGCATCTGGACGTCTTTTAAAAATCCAAATGTCCTAGCGCGTGCGATCTCCTCGATGTAGGCTTGTTTGCTAAACTCGAACACGTAGTTTTGCTCGCCGATTATCGGGTGGGCAAATTTGATAGTAAAGTCGAATTTCGGGTTATTTGACGGCGTTACTCTGGCGAATTTTCCGTTTTTATTTACTTCTACCGGGCGTTTGATTACGATTACTTTTTTATCTGCTTCTAGCTCAGCCGTGCCCGCTTCATCCAGCATCATGCAGTAGCTTATCGCCGAGCCGTCCATGACTGGAACTTCGTTGGCATCTAGGACTATGCGGATATTGTCAATGCCGTAGCCGTTTATCGCGCTAAGGAGATGCTCGATCGTCGAGATGTAGCCCTCTTTGCCGCCGATAACGGTAGCCATTTGGGTGTTTATGACGTTTTTCGGCTCTGCCTTAAAGCTCACTCCGAGGTCTTTTCTATAAAATATTATTCCCGAATTTGCCCCGAGCGGTTCAAGCGTGATTTTTATCGGTTCGCCCTTGTGAAGTCCGATGCCTACGCCTTCTACGGTTGATCTTATGGTTGTTTGTTTCAAATTTTCGCCCTTATTTTTCTTACTCTTGCCATTATACAACAAATTTACAACAAAATGGCAAATTTATTCGACCATTTTTTTAGCCGCGCTCAAAACGCCGGTTACGTTATCCTTCATCCAGCCGTTATCCATCCACTCCTCCGGACGCACTTCTATGCCTTGAACTAGCATGCCAAAGTGCAAGTGATCGCCCATCGCTAGGCCCGTAACTCCGGTGTTTGCTATGACGTCGCCCGCCTTGACCGAGTCGCCGGCTTTGACATTTAGCGAACTGCAGTGTCCGTAGAGTGAAAAAAGGCCAAATCCGTGATTTATCAGAATGTTACGCCCGTAGATGCCGTTTTCTGCGGCAAATTCGACCGTGCCGTCGTTGTTGGCGACGATGTCGGCTTTTTGCGTCGAGGCTAGGTCGATGCCCATGTGCCAGCTTTCGCTGACGTCTTTATCCTCAAAGGTATAATATCTGTGGTCGCCGAAGCTCGCTACCGCTTTGCCGTTTTTTAGCGGGTAAAATTTATTTACGCTAAAGTTTTCCGCCGCGTCTATCTCGACTTTTGCGGCGATTTGCGAGATTATTTTCTCATTTGCCTCGCGGAGATTTTCATTGACGAATTTCATCTTTTCCAGATTGCTCATCGCATCGTAGTTTTTGGCGTATTGCTGCGCTAGTTCGGGGATTTTTTCGTTTAAAAATCTACTTTGGCCGTCTAGTTTTATCTTTGAGATGCGGTATTTTTTGTCTTGGTAGAAAAATCTTATCTTGCTTTTGGTTATATTTCCCGCTGCATCAAGCGCCACGACGTCGGCGCTAAACGAGCCTTGCTGCGCCGGCCAGGCTACTAAAGAAGCGTAGTAGCCCTCTTTTACGAATTTGCTCGGAATAAATTTTTTGCCGTAGTTCGTCTCGATATAGACCTCTTTTAGCATCTCGTCAGTCGCCTTAAACACGACCGTCGCGCTACCGCCTTTTGTGATGGCGTATGAGTGGTTGAGGATGTTTACGTCGGGTTTTTTGTTATCGACGGTGATTTTGACCTCTTTTTTTTGCGTGTTGCCGAGGAAAAATCCCCATTTGCTAGTATCCGTGGCCTCGATTACGATGTTATAGATATCTTTTTGTGCGCCAAATCCCGTTTTGGGAAAGGTCAAATTTAAATCGACGATTTCAGACGGCGCTTCAAATTTTTGAGTTAGCAAATTTACGCTGCCTTTTTCGTCTACGAGTGAAATTTTAACTGATTTCACGCCGCCTTCGTCGGTTATCTTGATCGGTAGAGGCGAGGTTAGGTTCCAGTAAATTTGATCTGAGATGGCGATGTTTGGGGCTTCGCGCTCAAATGTTTTTGATGTAAATAAAAAAGCTACCGCCGCAACTAAAAGTAAAATAATAACGCCGAAAAATATCAAATTCCCATTGCCGCGTCTTCTCATAAAAATCTCCTAAATCTTAAAGAGACCGATTTTACTAAAAAGCGATAAATTTAAGGTAAATTTGCGCCTGAATTTATAAAATTTCACGTATTTTTCTAGCTTCGCTCATCCATTCTCGCAGCTCGTCCCACTGCTCGTTTTTGATTAAATTTTCGCATTCGTCAAGCTCTTTTTTGAAAAGGTCTATCGAATTTATCAAATTTTGCTTGTTTTGTTTAAAGATATCCGTCCACATCACGGGCGAGCTTTTGGCGATCCTGATCATGCCGTTAAATCCCGTGCCGCTTAGCGCGATGATATTTTTTTTGTTTTCCTTTTTTAGTACGCTGCTAGCTAGCGAAAAGCTGATAGCGTGGGGTAGGTGAGAGATGACGCTGGCGTGATGGTCGTGCTCCGCCGCGCTCATAAAAATGATCTTCATGCCCAGGTGCGAAAACAGCTCGACCGAGCGCTTGACGTGCATCTCGCCGCTTTCTTTAAAGTCGCAGATGGCCACGACGGCGTCTTTAAAAAGCCCAGAAAACGCGGCAGTCGGGCCGGAGTACTCGGTGCCGGCCATCGGGTGAGCGGGGATGAAATTTTGCCTGATGCTCTCAGGCACGGCTTCGATTATTTTTTGCTTGGTGCTACCAAGATCGACGATGGTCGTGTTTTCGCCGATGCCTTCAAATTCTTTGACGATTTTGATGATGGCTTCTACGGGGATGGCTAGAAATATCATATCGCACTTTTGCTTCATCTGCTCAAGGGTTAAAATTTCATGCACGAGACCGAGCTCAATCGCTTGTTTTTCGTGCTCTTTGTTTAGATCCATGCCGCTAACGCAGCTGATTAGTTTTTCGTTTTTTAGGCTGAGTCCGAGTGAGCCACCGATGAGTCCTAGGCCTACGATACCGATTTTCATAAATTCGCCTTTTAAATTTATATTGTTTAAAAATAAAATGTGCTATTATACAGCCTTATCATCACTTTTAGGTTAAATCAATGAAAAAAAGCGTTTTTCTACTACTTTTGGGCGCAGTTTTGGCGAATGCCGAGCAGATAACTTCCATAAATTTTAAAGGTCTCGTGCATCTGTCTCCAGAAACTGCAAAGGAGATAATGGGGCTAAAAGTCGGAGACGAGCTAAATGTCGATAGCACGGATAGGGCGATCGCAAAGCTGTTTAGACAGGGCTATTTCGACGATATCTACATCGAAAACGAGGGCGGCGACGTGACCGTAACGGTAAAAGAAAAGCCTAGCATCGCTCGTATCGATATCAAAGGCGTAGTGACTAACGATAAAACCGCCATCGACGGACTAATCAACATCAAACAAGGCAATATGTACGACGAGTTAGCCATCGAGCGCGCAAAAGAGCGCATCAGGCAGTACTACGAGTCAAAAGGCTACTTCGACACGGTCATAGACGTAACCAAAGAGCCGGTGGCGGGCAATGAAAGCAGTCTTTTTGTCACGATGAACATAAACCGCGGCGAAAATATCATAATAGAAAACGTAAATTTAGTCGGCGCGAAGCTTTTTGATTATGATGACGTAGAGCCTGTGGTAGCGAACAAAGAGCGCGAATTTATGGGCTGGATGTGGGGCAGAAACGACGGTAAGGTTAAGCTTTTCGAGCTACCAAACGATCCTGCGAGAATCCAAGATAAATACTACCAAAAAGGCTACCTAGACGCGACGGTTTCAAACCCGTATCTAAACGCCTACATGGATAACTACACGGCAGATCTCACCTACTACGTGACCGAGGGCGAGCAGTATAGAGTATCTAGCGTAGATATCGAAGCGCCTGAGTTTTTAGAGCTTGATAAAGAGAAAATTTTAAAAGGCTTTAGGCTGGAAAGCGGCGACGTGATGAACTCCGCTCGCCTAAGACAAGACATGAAAAAGCTCGACGATATGGTAGCGGATAAGGGCTACGCGTTTGTAAGGATAAATCCAAAAACCGAGAAAAACGTCGAAGACAAGACCGTAAGTATCGTCTACGAGGTTGTGCCTGACGAAAAAGTATATATAAGAAACGTGCAAATTTCAGGTAACGACAGAACCGTAGATAGAGTCGTTAGGCGCGAACTATATCTCACGGAGGGAAATTTATACAGCAGAACCGACCTACAAGACAGTAAGGACGCGCTAAAGCGAACGAGTTATTTTGATGAGGTCGAGATCGAAGAGCAGCGCGTCGGAGCAAATCAAGTCGATCTGCTCGTAAAAGTAAAAGAGGCCTCCACGGGCTCGATCAGCGGCGGTATCGGTTACGGTAGTTCGGACGGCTTGCTACTTAATGCGAGTGTGTCTGATACGAACGTATTTGGTAGCGGCTTGAAGGGCGTCATAAGCGTAGATAGGAGCGACAACGAGCTCTCCGGACAGATAGGTCTAACCAATCCGCGCCTTTTTGATAGCGAATATAGCCTTGGCGGCACTCTTTATGCTAACGACTATAGCTGGAATAACTACGACGAGAAATCATACGGTCTAAACGTCGTCGTAGGTAGAAAACTAACTAGAAATCTAAGTGCGTCTTTGGGTTACATCATAGAGCAAAGCCGTATCAGCGGGCTTAGCGACGTGCTAAAAACCGTCGGGTACAAAGACGGCAAGAGCCTAAAAAGCTCGCTCATACCGTCTATTACATATAACAGCACGGATGATTATTACCTGCCTCGCACGGGCATCATCGCAAGTACTAGCCTAGAGTTTGCAGGTGTAGGCGGCGATGAGAAATTTTTAAAGAGCAGAACAAATTTTAACTGGTATCAAGGTATCAGAGAGTGGGTGGATTACGACCTTATTTTTAGATTCAAATCAAGCTTCGGCAAAATTTGGGACCGCGGCTGGGTGCCTATTAACGAGAGACTATATCTAGGCGGCATCAGAAATCTACGCGGATTTGAGAGTAGAACTGTCTCGCCTAAAGTCAAAGTTTCCAGCGGTAGCTGGTACGAGACGGGCGGCGATACATCGTTTAACAGCTCGGCAGAACTTAGCTTCCCGCTAATAGAACGCGTAAAGATGCGCGGAGTGCTGTTTGTTGACTACGGCGTCATTCGCGGCAGGATTGCAAACGTAACGGCACCAGGCATCGTGGATTATGTCGACGGACGTATCAGCAGATATAGCGCGGGCGCAGGTATCGAGTGGGTAACGCCTATGGGGCCGCTACAGCTAATCTTTGCCAAACCGCTCAAAAAGCAAGACGGCGACGATACGAGTACGTTTGAATTTACGATCGGACAACGTTTCTAATATTACAATAAAACGGCGTTTTGTGTGGCAAGACGCCGTTTTTAACTTTCTATCCATAAATACAGCTTTTATCTCGATATAAATTTACAGTAAATTTTGCCTTATTTGCGTTGCGATTTAAATTTATCTACAAAATCCCCAATCATCTAAGCCGTCAAATTTGCCCTCACTTAAAAATATCAAGGTTCAAATTTAATTCGTCTATGATAGATAAAAGCTCTGAAATTTCCTTTTTTATCTGCTTTACCTCATAAAGGCTAGGCGGTAGCGAAAAGAGAGTTGTTTCAAATCTATTTTCCGCTCCGTTTAAAAATAGGTAAAATTTGTCGTCCATAAATGCCGCGCTCACCCCCATATCTCCCGCAAATTTTTCCTTTAGCTCGTACAAACGTCTCATAAACGTAGGCGTCAAAAGATATCTCGCCCCTACTTTGTCATCCGTAAAAACTCTAAATTCATCGTTAAAAAGAGTATCGTCCATCTGCTCTTTTTCGCCTAAAAATTTAGTATTTAGCGTACGGCTCGCCACTATCGTTTGACCATTAAATTTCTTGTAAAACTCTCAGACCAAGACCGAGCCGCTAAAGGCTTGGGCATTGCTATAGATTGTATAGAAAGCCGTAGCAACAAAAAGGACTGCGGCTATTTCCGGGGAGCAGCCGGTGCCGGCGACGATAGTTCCGCCCGGTATCCTTATTGCTTCGCTTAAGCTAAATTTGACGCCATTATAAATGCCGCTGATTTGATCTTCGGCGCGAAATTTATTTTGCGCATATATGCCGATCTTTTTAAATTCCTCACGGCTAATCCCCGCCGACGGTTTATAACTAAAAGCTTGATTTATATCTGAAATAATGGTACGAATATAAACACCTTTGTAAAATTCATCGTAAACCCATAATGGTTCAATTACATTAGACCAAGTTGTCACCCATGAGACAATAAAAATTGGAATATAACCGATGATGATAAATATTACGCCTAATTCGCTTCTAAAAATTTTTTCCGCTACGAAAATCCCGCTAAGCGGCAATATGGCTATAAAAAAGATCCCCAAAAATAGATACTTTACAAACGCGCGTCTGCACTCTTTTTGCTTTTTTCTAGTTGCCTCTATGGCTTCGTTTATGTTCAAATTTTGCCTCTTTTGGGATTTTACGTTTGTAGCAAATTTTAGCGAAATTTGCGCCGTAAAGGTGCGGGTCTTGGCGAGTAAGAAACTAAATTTAAAGAAAAATCGGCCGAATTTGACCGAAAATAAAAAAATTTAAGCCGAATCAAATCGGCTTAAATTTGCGCTCAATTTGAGTTTAGCGTAGATATTTGACGTTAGCTTTGGCGCGGAGTTTGTTGAAGTATTCGCCGATGACGCGGTCTTGCTCGAGTTTATAAAGCGCGTTCATCGCTTCGTCTCTGACCTCGTCAAATTCAGGCATCGTTTGCCCCTTTTTAGACGCTACGTAAAACATCTCAAAGCCCTCGGGAGTCTGGAAAATCTGAGTAAAAGTGCCGTCCGGGGTCTGCTGAAATATCGTTCGTAGTTGAGGCGGGATCTGCTCGCTTTTTAGATCCAGCACGTCCATGTGCACGCTGTGGTTGGTGTTCATCGGGGAGCTGTGTCTGGCGGCCTCTAAAAGCTGCATCGAAGGCGCCACGTATCTAGTCACACTCACGTCGGTAAAGTGCACGAAAAGGTCGCGATTTTGCTCAAAATACGCTCTCGCGGCGTTTTCTGAAATGTTGATTTTAGCGTCGGCAAATATGCTTTGATATAGCTTTTCTTGTTTTATGCTTTTTGCGACGTCGTCTTTAAACTGCGCGTAGTCTCCACCCTTTGATAGCACGGCCGAGCGCAGATCTGAGGCGCTCATACCGCTCTCGCTTGCGATCTTTTGCAACCTTTGATTTAGCTCGTAGTCGCTGGCTTCGATTTTTAGGTTTTTGATCTGCGCGGTTTCGAGTCTATCGCGGATCAGTAAATTTAGCGCGTTGGCTTCGCTTGTTTGCAGCTGCGCGGCGGCTTTGCGCACTTCGTTTACGGTGATGGGTTCGTTTTCGATGATGACGGCTATGCCGTTTGAGATCTGGCTCGCGTTAGCCATACAAAAACTGAGAAAAAACGCGGCGAATGAGATCTTTTTTAACATATAAAACCTTTGTTTAAGTCTAAAGTAAATATAATTTGAGCATTATAACATTTTAAATTTAAGCGCAAGCTATAAAGGTAAAATTTAATGCAAAATTCACAAATAGTAACTAGATTTGCCCCCTCTCCGACCGGATATTTGCACATCGGCGGGCTTAGGACGGCGCTTTATAACTACTTATACGCTAGAGCAAACGGCGGCAAATTTCTGCTGCGCATCGAAGATACCGACCTAAAACGCAACTCCGAAGAGGCCACGCAAGCGATAAAAGAGGCCTTTGCCTGGTGCGGACTGGATCACGACGGCGAGGTGACGTATCAGTCGCGTAGATTTGACGTGTATAAAGAGTACGTACAAAA
>CALIWP010000259.1 GCA_938046705.1 uncultured Campylobacter sp.
AAAATATCGTTAAAATCGCCAAAATCAAGCCCCCATGCTTTATCGTGCTCTTTTAGTTCGCCCTTTTGCATGCGCGAGCGCATCGCCTGCACGCTAAAGCCGCCGTACGCGCGTCCGCCCGCCGCAAACATCCAGTCGCTCATCTCGTCTATCTTTGCGTTCACGCGGTCGCCGTTTTTTACGTTTTGCACTGCGTCAGGCTCGTTTACGAGCGTGCCAGAGATGGTCTCGCCGTCAAAATCCACGTCGTTTATCCACATGTGCTCGCCGACTTCCTCGCCGTTCACGACGTCTAAAAAGCAAATTTTAACCATCGCAAAATCAAGCCCAGGCACGACCCTGTGGCGCTCCCAGTAAAGCTCACGCCAAAAGTATCTGAAACTTTCGCGCGCCTGCTCGAATGCGCGCTGCATGTAGCCCTCTTCGTTGCTTGCGAAATAAATCGGCATTTGCTCGCCAAGATCCACTTGTTTGCCGAAAATTTTCTTAAAAAAGCCCATTTTTTATCCTTCATTATTTTAGATTGAGAGTTAAAATTTCAATACGTTAAATTTGACGAACCGTCAAATTTTGAATGAAAAAAATAAAGCGACGGTTTCGCAAAATTAGGCGAGGCGATTTAAATTTTTGCGAGGGGAGTTACCGAGTGGGTAATGACCGAGCAAAAATTTAAATCAACGACGCATAATGAAGCGAAAATACCCGCTATTTTAAGTTTTTAAAGCTTATCGGCAACTCCAAATTTAACCCCTTCACAAGCCTGATACACTCCTGCAGATCGTCGATACTTTTGCCGCTCACACGCACCTCTTCGCCGCGGATCGCCGCAGTTACTTTTAGCTTTGCATCTTTGATCGCTTTGGTGATTTTCTTTGCATTTTCGCTGTCTAGGGTATCGTTTAGCTTTAGCGTCGCCTTTAAATTTGCGCCGCTGGCGCTCTCACGTTTGCTCTCGGTCACAGCCACAGGAGGGATGTTTCGCTTGATGAGTTTTGAGATGACGATGTCTTTTAGCGCGTCGATTTTATTGTCGCTAGAGCTTAAAAGCGTGATGATTTTTTCCTTTTCGTTTAGCTCTACTTCAGCCGCAAGCCCCTTAAAATCATATCTCGCCGCGATCTCTTTTTTCGCCGTTTCCAGCGCATTTTTGACCTCCATCATATCGACCGCCGCGCTTATATCAAAACTATGCTCAGTTGCCATTTTTATCCTTTCAAAAATTCTTTTATATTTTCCGCGATCATCGCTACGAGCCGCTCTCTAGCCTCAAAGCTCGCCCACGCTACGTGCGGCGTGAGTATCAAATTTTCCTTGTTTTTGATATTTAGTAGCGGATGATCCGCGCGCATAGGCTCGGTCTCCAGCACGTCGGCGGCAAATCGCAAATTTCGCCCGTCTATCGCACGGGCAACGGCGCTCTCATCCACGATGCCGCCGCGTCCGAAGTTCATCAGTATGGCGCCCTCTTTCATCAAATTTAGCTCCCGCTCGCCGATCAAATTTCGCGTTTTTTCATTCAGTGGAGCGTGGATACTCACAATGTCGCAGCCACTTAAGAGCTCGTTTAAATTTTGCCTTTTAAACTCTGCGTTTGCGTTTGCGCCGCTAGTTGAGTAGTAGCTCACTCTCGCGCCAAATGCCGCCGCTATGCGCGCCACGCCTCTGCCGATCTCGCCAAGGCCGATGACGCCAAAGCTCTTGCCAGCGATCTCGCCGATACTGCGGTCTAAATTCGTAAAAATTTCGCTCTTTGCCCACTCGCCGCTTTGCGCGTAATTATCGTAAAATTTGATGCGATTGGTCAGCGCAAAAAGGCAAGCAAAGGTATGCTGCACGACGCTGGCCGTCGAGTAACCAGCGACGTTTTTTACCGCGATGCCTTTTGCTGCGGCGTGCGCGAGATCGACGTTGTTCATGCCAGTTGCACTTATGCAGATTAGCTTTAAATTTGAAGCATCCATCACGGCTTTGTCGATGACGACCTTGTTCGTGATGACGACGTCCGCGCCCTTTAGCCGCTCTATGCGCTCGGCCGCGGCAGTCGTCTCAAAGCTAACAAACTCGCCAAACTGCCCAAAAACGTCCAAATTTACGTCGCTTCCAAGCGTCGCGGCATCGAGGCAGACTATTTTCATTTTGCATCCTTATTTGATAAAGTGCCCCACGAATTTGGAGTAGTTATCTAAAATTTCACCGCCTCTGCGATAACCCAGCGCGCACGCCTCGTAGGCGAAAAATACGCCAGCTTGGTAGCTATTGCTGGCGGCGTCTTTGTTAAATTCGTAAAATTCCTGATAGATCGCGCGGTTTTGACCGTAGTCGCCGCCGTTTTGCGAGCTCACGCTACCGTTAGCCTCGATCACGCTCACGTTCGCACCCTCTCGGCCGAAAACCGGCTTTTTCACGCATTTTTTGCCCGCGATCGGCTTGTCGCTAGCCTCAAGCAAGAGCGGGTGATTCGGATATAGATCCCATAAAATTTTCAAGATACCTTTGCTTTGGAAAAGCAGCGTGTATGCGGGATTTAGGATGATGGCTTTTTGATTTTGGACGATGTTTTTTAGGATTATGGCTAGCTCGCCTTCCTCTACGGCGATGTCCTCCCACGGCACGAGTTTGAACCAGTACTCGTAGTTTTCTCCGTCAAAAAATACGCCCTCCTCGTCGTTAAATACGACTTCATCGACGTAGGCAAACGCCGTGTGAAAGCCTGCCTCCTCGGCGATATATTGTAGTAGCTTCACAGTCTGCTCGTCCTCGCTGCTGCCGGCCACCGAGCTAAATAAAATTTTCCAGCCCTCATAGTGCTCGTTAAAGCTCTCCGTCTCCTCATCTAGCGTCACTAGGCGTCTAAAATTTTGCTTTAGCGCGTCATAAAGGTCGTTAAACTGCGCGCTCTCGTCCATGCGGTTAAATTTGAGCGCCGCCCACTGGATGATCGCCGTCTCAAACACCGCAGTCGGGGTGTCGGCGTTAAATTCGATCAGTTTTATCGGCTTGCCATCCAGTCCGCCGGCTAAATCAAATCTGCCGTAGAGGTGCCAGTGCACGTCGTTTTCCCAGCTTTCGCGCACGAGATCTACGAGATTAAACGGGACGCCGACCTCGTGGTAGAGGTTGTTATCGATGACGTGTTGGGCGGCCGCGACGAACATATCGTATAGCTCGTTTGCAGCGTTGTAGTAGGCCTCGGCCTGCGACTCGCTTACCTCTACTAGCTCGTCTGCTACGTAGTCGCTGCCGTCTGGATCGGTGTGCCAGGTAAAGCCGATCTCGCTTAAAAATTCGTTATTTAGCGGGCTGATTTTTTTTAAATTTATCATTTTCAGCCTCCAAAGCTTGAGCTTGAGCTTGAGCTTGAGGGATAATTTCTCCATTTATTTATATACACTTGGAGAAATGTGCAAAAAAATACACATCACCTGTGCTATACTCTCTGTGTAAGCAAGACGAGAGGGAGATAGCGCGATGTACGGTGCAAACAAGAAAATGTTGAATCTGCTGATTCTAAAGGTACTGCAGGAGCACTCGGATGCAGACCATCGGCTGATGCAGGGCGAGATCATCCGTTTGCTGCAATTACAGTATGGGATTACCTGTGACCGCCGCTCGGTGCGCAGCAATATCCAGTCGTTGCAGGATATGGGCTACGACATCGCAACACGCGGCGGATGTTGGCTCGTAGAACGGGACTTCGATGATGCCGAGCTGCGCATGCTGATCGACAGCGTGCTGTTCTCGCGGACGCTCTCTACGGCGCAGGCAAGACGCCTCGTTGAAAAGCTGCGGTCATTCGGCAATCGCTACTTTCATGCGAAGGTGGCGCACATCTCGAATCTGCCCGAACTCGCACATGCGGACAACAAGCAGGTGATGATCACCCTCGACGTGCTCAACGATGCCATCGAGGAAAAACGCAAGGTGCGGTTCACCTACAACACCTATGGGACGGACTTCAAGCTGCATCCGAAGAGCAGTGTTCCGTACATCGTCAATCCTTATCAACTTGTTGCGAACAACGGTTGGTACTATCTCATCGGTAACTACGATAAATACGATGACGTATCGCACTACCGCATTGACCGCATCACGGCGATTGAGATGCTGCCAGATGCGGCAAAGCCGAAGAGTGCTGTGCGTGAGTTCGCCCGTGGATTCAGCCTCCCGCGCCACATGGCAGAGCATATCTATATGTTCGGCGGCGAGAGTGTCACCGTGAAGATGCGGACATTTCCCTATATGATGGATGCGCTCGTTGACTGGTTTGGCAAAGACTTCCGCATCATGCAGGAGGAGGACGATCAGATGATTGTTACGCTTTCGTGCAATGAGGCAGCGATGCAGTACTGGGCACTGCAGTACGGCCTGTATGTTGAGATTTTAGAGCCGCAGAGTCTGCGTACAACAGTTCGTGAGAATCTGCGGCGGATGGCAAGCATGTATGAGGGGAACGTATGAATCTTTGGAGCAACATCTACACCTACGGACTGACACCGGAGGAGATGGAGTGGGTGCGCAGGACATTCGTGACAGACTTTGGGTATCATCTGTATGAAGCGGAGGAATTCAGCGATCTGCTTGCATTTCCGGCGATTGGCCTTTTCGTGCAGCCACACGCAATGGACGCAGACGAGCGTGAGATTTTGCTGAATTTTTATCACGAAGCCTATGCGGAGGACAGGAGTCTCGTTATCGTATTCATGGAGCGCGTGGAGATTCCTCCTGCACTTATAGATACTTCGCTCTATATCTATGATGGGGGGCCTGAACATACTGCGCAGGTGCGCGGGGCACTTGCATTCTGTGCATGTGTACGGGATTGTGAGCGGAGGGAGGCTCAGGCGACAATGGTCGATTTTGACGAGGAGGAATGAAGGATATGGAACTCATGGAGCGTTACGAGGCTCTCAAGACAAAAGTCGTGCAGCGCAGAGAGGAGTTTCGCGCACTGATGGTGTATATTGAGCAGGAGACGGCCTATCTGACGGCACCTGCCTCGACGCGATACCATCTCTGTCGAGAGCACGGATTGCTTGAACACAGCATCAATGTCGCTGAACATCTGCTGCGAATCAAGGCGGTCCTCGCCCCTGAGATTAGCGACGAGAGCTGCGTCATCGTTGCTCTCCTCCATGACCTCGGCAAGGCAGGAATGCCCGGCACACCGCAGTATCTGCGCAGCGAACCGTCATCTGGTGAGCGAGCATCGCGCAGCCCTTATCAGTTCAACCGCGACCTCCTCTATCTGAGTGTTCCGATTCGCGGACTTTATCTCGCAGCGAGCAGATTCCCACTGACAGAGGAGGAGGTACAGGCGATCGTCTACCATGACGGGCAGTATGTCGAAGATAATAGGAGCGTTGCTGCGCGGGAGGAAAAGCTGACGCTTCTCTTGCAGTATGCGGACAACTGGAGTGGATTCATTGTAGAGAGGGAGTGTGCATGATGGCACGCGGCGTAAGCAAAGAAAAGGTATATGCGGGAATCAAACGTCACTGGATGAGACTCAATCCAGGGAAAGAAGCCCTCTTCAGTGAGGAGAATCCATATTATCTACAAGACATGGGCGACAATCTGATTGAGCCGATGTATGAACGCGTGCGCCGCTCCTACCAAGCGGGCGCAGGGCGTGAACTTGACAAGGATATGCGAGCCCTTCATTCCTCTGCGGCAATGACATACAATCTGTTTGGCAATGGTCCTGCGTATCTCTTTGATGGCGAACCTTACGACATCATGCGCCGTGCATATACTGTGACGTACGAAAAACAGCTGACCGCACTCAACCCGATTGCTAAAGCCCATCTCGATGCCTGCCTCTCCCGCAGAGGCGAGTTGATCCTCTTTGAGATGAAGATGACGGAGTGGCTGGCGAATTCACATGACCCGCTGCCGGCATCGTATCTCAGCAGTGAGAAGAAATACCCCGACTGGGACTTGTTCGTTGGTCTGAAAATGACGCGGGATCTGTTTCATACAGAGGCGGGGGAAAAGGGCTATGCTCCACGGGCAAAACATCTGGATACGGCGCAGCTCTTTAAGCATGTCTATGCGATCTATAACGCCCTCTTTTACACAGGAGAGCTTCCGCTCACAGAGAGGGTTAAACTCTGTCTCTGTGTATGGACCATCAGCAAGCCTTCGTTCGAACGATCCTGCGCAGTATGATCTCTATGCGACGGCAGAGCAGGAACTGCACGAGGAGTTCGAGGCATTTCGTTCGCGTCTGA
>CALIWP010000260.1 GCA_938046705.1 uncultured Campylobacter sp.
CTTATCAAATTTAAGCCATTCGCGCATTTTTTCACCCAAAACCTCATCGACTCGAAATAAAGTATCGTCGTAAGTTCTTAAATCGATCATCAATCCGCCTTTAAAATTTGCAAGCTATTTAGGACTATGAGGCTATCTCGGTCTGAGTTTGGGATCGGCGTTTTGATCTCCACCGCGTGAGTGTTTTCGTCAAACGCTATCTCAATAAGCTGCGAAAAATGCGGCGTAAATCCGATGTCTAGGTTCGCAAAATAATCCCTCAGTTTCTCGTCGGCATTTTTTAGCACCTCGGCAAACATATAATCCTGCTTTAGCCTGACTTCGATAATGAGGTCAAATTTGATCTGCGTCGCTTCTTTCATCAGGACGTTGTCGGTGAGAGGCACTCTGTCCTTTAGCGCTTCGGTTATTTTCGCTTCGGCGATGTTTTTCTCGTATTTTGAAAAATACACGATTTGCACTACGCCAGGACTTAGCCGATAAACGTTTGCCTTCGTGATGCCTTCGATGCTTAAGATGTAAAAAAGATAGCTTTTTTGGCTTCCTGCGGTGCTAAAGCGATGCATTGCGAGTAAAAATCTATTTCTTAGTTCGTCGTCGTTTTCGCGCGCTTTAAATCCGCTAAATGGTTTTGTCATTTTGATTGTTTTGATGTAGATATTCGGAATCTCCAGCGTCGTCGTTTCGTAGTTTTCCTTAAAATACCCACCCGCTTCGATCTTGACCGTCGCCTCGTCTGCGATATTTGCGTCTTCAAGCAAAAATGCAAAGTGCCCCTTGCCGTCGGTAAATTTGCTGCCTTTTGGTAGAAAAGTAGCCGAATTTACGCTTATTTCAAGCTCAGCGATCGGCCTTGCCTCCTCATTTCGTTTGATTCCGATTAGCGCCACTAGCTCGTCAAGATATTCGCCGGTGCTAAAATTTAGATAGTTATTCGCCACCTTGACGTTAATCAACTCAAAAAAGTTATTTAGCCGATATAAAAATATGTCGATGAGCGTCATGTAGTCGTCACCGACTAGCGGGATATAGTCTAGTTTGCCGCTCTTTTGCTTAAACTCCTCGATTATGCTTTCGCGCTCTTTTTGGATGTCTAGCGGCTTGATAAACTGCGGCACTCTTAAAGGTTTCATAAACTTAGCCTCACTTCATTTTCATTAAATTCGCCCTTTCTCGTGTATCCGATTTTGACGTCTAAGATATTATCCGCTCGCGGCGTGAGTTCGATTTTAAGATTTTCCGCGCGAGGCTCGAAGGTTAATATTTGAGATTTTATATCGCGCTTTAGCGCCAGGAGCTCGCTTAGCGTCATCTTTTTATCGATATACCTATCTAGTCCAAACGTCGGGCGCAGTGTTTTTGTGAGCTTTGAAGTTTTGCAAATGCGCCTGATACTTTCAAATTCGCTTATTTGATACATCGTTCATCCTAGAAAAATAAGGCGGC
>CALIWP010000261.1 GCA_938046705.1 uncultured Campylobacter sp.
TCGCCGGGGTAAATTTGAGCGGACTAGAAAATCTAGACAAAGTGATCTACCTCGATCAAAGCCCGATCGGCCGCACTCCGCGCAGTAATCCAGCCACCTACACGGGCGTGATGGACGAGATCAGAGGGCTTTTTGCGCAGACTAAAGAAGCCAAACTGCGCGGCTACAAGATCGGCAGGTTTAGCTTTAACGTCAAGGGCGGACGCTGCGAAAAGTGCCAAGGCGAGGGCGAGATCACGATCGAGATGCACTTTTTGCCAGACGTAAACGTAGTTTGCGACTCGTGCGGCGGCACCCGCTACAACGCGCAGACGCTAGAAATTCTCTACAAAGGCAAAAGTATCGCCGACGTGCTAAATATGAGCATCGACGAGGCGGTGGAGTTTTTTAAATCCGTGCCCAAAATCGCCAGCAAACTAACGACGCTGCAAGACGTGGGCCTAGGCTACATAACGCTGGGGCAAAACGCCGTGACTCTAAGCGGCGGCGAGGCGCAGCGCGTAAAGCTCGCAAAAGAGCTCAGCCGCTCAGACACCGGAAATACGCTCTATATCCTCGACGAGCCGACTACGGGGCTGCATTTTGCTGACGTCGATAGGCTCGTGCGCGTACTGCACCATTTGGTCGATCTTGGCAACTCGGTCTTTGTCATCGAGCACAACATGGACGTCATCAAAAACTGCGACTACATCGTCGATATGGGGCCTGAAGGCGGCGCAAAGGGCGGTAAAATCATCGCCGAAGGTAGCGTAAGAGAGGTCGCTAAAAATCACGCTAAAACGGGCAGCTACACTGGTAAATTTTTAGCTGAGGAGCTGGAAAATATGAAAAATGCGGCAAAAAAGGCGAAGAAAAAATAAAAACTTTGAAAAGTTTGCAACGGATCAAATTTGCGGTATAAATTTGATGATTTGCGGGCTTAACCTCGCCAAATTTGGCTAGCAAAAACTGCGGTAAATTTAACGAAAGGCAAAAATGAGGCTTTGGACGATAAGCTTTAAATATCTCGACGCAAAGGGGCTAGTCGCACTTTGGCGCGAGGCGCTGCTA